>JAGHYP010000116.1 GCA_017743585.1 Chloroflexota bacterium | reverse complement strand
GCCGAGCGATTGACGGATCAGCTCGAACGGGACGCCTGCCTCGTAAGCGCCGCGCGCGAACGAGCGGCGCAGATCGTGTGGCGAGATGCGCGGCAAGCCTGCTGCTTTGGCGGCTTGCTGCACCACATTCCACACGGCGCGATCCGTGATGCCGCTCGTGGTGACTGCGCCATTCGCACGGACGCGCGAGAAGAGCGGATTATCGCCTTCAGGGCGCGGATGATGGGCGCGCCATTGCTCAATAGCGTTGAAGGTCATCTCAGGCAACTTCACAGGGCGCATTTTCTCGCCCTTGCCGTGAACCCGCAGGATTTGGTTGCGACCTTGCCGCGTCAGGTCGCTCCACAGCGCAGCGGCGACTTCATCGCGGCGCAGACCGCAAGTGACCATCAGCGTGATAATCGCCACATTCCGCGCCTGCAAGGCAGGGTTGCGCGTCACGGCGTTGCGCAGCTTATTCAGCATGGCGCGGATTTCATCGGGCGAGAGCCAAGTGCCGCTCCGCTGACCCGCCTCGGCGCGCGGCGCTTTGACGCGGCTCAGCCCGCTGGCGACGGCATACTCAACGCGTTCTATATCCGCCATGAACTGCGCTAGCCAGACGACGGCCGCCTTCGCCTGCATGATGGATTGCTTGCCGAGCCCTTCGGCTTTCAGCTTGCCCAGCCAAGCCTTCAGATTGGCAGCGGCAAGGCTCTCAACAGCAAGCGCGATGGGCAGCGCTTTCGGATCGAGTGTCTCAGCTGCTACGCCGTGAACTTCGGCGAGGTAGCGCTTGATCCAGCGCTGATAAGCGCGTTGCGTATGCACAGAGAGACCTGCCATCGCCACCAGCAGGTTGACATGCTCTAGCTCAGGCGGCGCGGCGTTCAGCGGCATGTGTGGGATTAGGCCGGTCATGCGTCTCTCTCAAGGCGATCTGGTGTATCTGATGTGTCTGATGTATCCGATGTGTCATCTGATGTGTCAAAAGTATAGCGAGGTTGTGCGCGTCGCGTGCGCATCGCAAACAGCTCATCAGGACTGAGCGCTGGCTTGACGCAGAAAGAGTATCGCGCGTCGCTGCTTCAGAACGCTAAGCGCTCGCGCGCAGCTCGCCGCTCAGGCCTTTTGGAGCGTCTCCAACCACGCTTTGAGTCGCTCCTCTAGTCCGTCGCGCACGTTGCGGAATGCCTCAGCCTTCGCCGCCTCGCCCTCCACAGCCGCAGGATCGGGAAAGCTCCAGTGAATGCGCTCCGCCTTGCCCGGAAAGACCGGGCAGGACTCAGCGGCTGCATCGCAGACCGTGATGACGTAATCAAATGGCTGCCCCAGAAACTCGTTGAGATGTTTGGAGCGATGATGCGAGATATCTATGCCGCGCTCAGCCATCGCCCGAATGGCGAAAGGATTGACGCTCGTGGCGCGCGTGCCTGCGCTGAACACTTCCATGCGATCAGCGGCGAGATGGCGCAACAAGCCTTCTGCCATCTGCGACCGCGCTGAGTTGGCTGTGCATAAGATCAAAACGCGCAACTTTCGCGGCGCTTCGCTCATCAGTGACCGTCCTTTGCGCTGAAAACGTGTCCTCTTGAGCAAACTCAAATCACAACGATTGGGCTGCCTTGCGCATAGCACAGCGCTGATCCGATTGCCAGCCATGCTGTGCAGCACTGATCGCCCGCCTAGCGCTCGCGCGCCGCGCGCACACAATTTCGAGCGGCGTTGGCCGCTGCTTCAGCGGGCCTGCTCGCAGTGCGCTGCCGCAGAAAGAACTTGAACAGCGCAGCATAGAGTGATGCTAGACGGCACAACCGTTGGCGTGGCGCCCGGCGTCGGCGCGCCAACTGGAGTAGTCATCGCCTGTGCGCTGCGCGCGGCAGCCGATGGCGACCACAGGGGCAGTCAAGGCGAGCGCACAGAGCGCAATCGCGAGAGTCTGTGCGCAGCGCGCTCATCACCCGCGTTCCTCGCAATATTTCGCGTACGCCTCAGCGTCCATCAGCGCCTCAAGCTCAGTGAGATCGCTCGGCTTGACGCGGATGATCCATCCTTCACCAAATGGATCGGCGTTAATCTTCTCAGGCGCATCGCTCAGGGCGCTGTTGAAGGCGATGATCTCGCCGCTGAGCGGCATGTTCAGGTCGGCGGCGGCTTTTGTGCTTTCGACCGTGCTGAAGCGCTCGCCCGCCTTGAGCCTTGCGCCGACAGTAGGCGGCTCGATGTACACAATGTCTGAGAGCGCGTCCTGCGCGTAGTCTGTGATGCCGATCACAGCCTCTGCGCCTTCCATGCGCGCCCACTCATCTGTCTTAGTGTAGCGGCAATCGGCAGGCGTCTTCCATTTTGCCATGTAGAGATAGCTCCTCAGGCGCGAACAAATACAGATTTCAAACGCAGGCGTCGCAAAATTCTAGCGCATTCAGAATACGGGCGCTATCTGTCTTCGCTAGCCGCTCTCTGCCGCGCAACTTCAGAGCCTCTGAGCGCGCGAATGCCGTCAAAGTCACAGTCAAAATCACGAGGAAGCCGGCTGCAGCGCTTGAGCTTGCCGTGAAATGTAACAAGGGTGGGCAAAAAACGCTCCAATGGATAGGATCAACGCAGAACAGTCACGCCTGGAGAAGTCCGCGTTGCCCTTGATCGTTGAGCGGCTCACAACGCTTGAGCAACTCGCCGCTATTCGCACTGAATGGAATGCGCTCCTGGCGCGCAACGCCGTCAACGAAGTGTTCCTGACTTGGGAATGGCAAGACGCTTGGTGGCGCGCCTATCAGCCCGGCGAGCTGTACGTGCTGATCGGGCGCGATGCACACGGCGCGCTGCAGGGCATCGCGCCATGGTTCATAGATACCAGCAATCCTGAAGAGCGCGTGTTGCGCCCTATCGGCTGCGTTGACGTGACTGATTATCTGGATATCATTGCCCCTCATGCTGCGCGCGAGGCATTCTGCAGCAGCCTTGCCGCTTACCTGCAAGCGCATCGCGATGCCTTCGCGCGCATCAATCTGTGCAACGTGCAGGGCAGATCGCCAACGTTGGTAGATTTGCCCGCCGCGCTCGAGAAAGTCGGCTTCCACGTCGCGCTCCGTCCGCAAGAAGTTTGCCCTGTCATTCAGCTGCCCGCGACCTTTGAGCAATACCTTGAGAGTCTGGATAGAAAACAGCGCCACGAGGCGCGCCGTAAGTTGCGCCGCGCTGAGAGCTCCCAAGAGCGGATCGCGTGGCACATTGTCAGCCCTGAGGACGATCTGGAGCGCGCCCTTGAGACATTCTTGAGCCTGATGTCTGCCAGCCATCCCAGCAAGGCTGAGTTCTTGCGCGACGCGCGAAACCGGGCGTTCTTCAAGCTGGTGATGCCGCGCATGGCAGCCTGCGGCTGGCTGCAGCTCGCCTTCTTGACGGCAGGCGGCACGCCGATCGCCAGCTACCTGAACTTCGACTACGACAATCGCATCTTGGTCTACAACAGCGGCTTGCAACCTGAGGGCTATGCATATCTGAGCGGCGGCATCGTGCTGCTGCTCCACTTGATTCGGCACGCCATCGAGCGCGGACGCCGCGAATTCGACTTTCTGCGCGGCAATGAAGTCTACAAATATCGCTTGGGCGGGCAAGATCGCCCTGTGCTCGAGATACAAGCGCGCTTTATCGCCGCTTGATGAGGATGAGCATGCTGAACATCACGCGCATCGCCATGCTGAGCGTCCACACTTGCCCGTTGGCGCCGCTCGGCAGCAAAAAGACGGGCGGCATGAACGTCTACGTCCGCGAGCTGAGCCGCGAGCTAGGCAGGCGCGGCATTCAAGTGGACGTCTTCACGCGCAGCCAAGCGCCCTGCGATGCGCACAGCATACAGCCAATCGCTGAGAACGCGCGAGTGATTCACCTGCCCGACGGCTACAGCGCACCACTCGACCCTGACCAAGTCTACGCGCGCCTGCCTGAGTTCACTGCCAATCTGCTGCGCTTCGCTCAGACGCATGCTTTGCACTACGACCTGATCTACAGTCACTACTGGCTGAGCGGCGTTGTCGCGCGCGCGTTGCGCGCCGCTTGGCGCGCCCCCGTCGTCCAGATGTTCCACACGCTCGGCGTGATGAAAGAGCGGGTTGCGCAGCCATACGGCCTCGGCAATTTGCAGCCCGCCGACCTGCGCTCGTTTAGTGAGGCCGACATCATGTCTTGGGCAGATTTGCTGATCGCCGCCACGCCAGCCGAGCGCGCTCAGATGCTCTGGCTGTATCGCGCGCCGCGCAGCCGTATCGTCATCGTGCCGCCCGGCGTCAACACGGCGCATTTTCAGCCGATGCCGGCTGAGGCGGCGAAGGCAGCGCTCGGCATCCCTCCTCAGCAGAAGATGTTGCTCTTCGTGGGACGCATCGAGCCGCTCAAAGGCGTGGATACGATCTTTGAAGCGCTCGCGCTGCTCAAAGTGCAGCGCCCTGAGGTGCTGAAGGGGCTCACCTTGAGCATCATCGGCGGCGATCCGAACGGGGCGCGCGGCGAGAACGCTGAGATGGATCGCCTGAAGGCGCTGCGCACTGCGCTGGGCTTGGAAGAGATCGTGATCTTTCTGGGCGCGCGCGATCAAGCGGCGCTGCGCGAGTACTACGCAGCGGCAGAAGCGCTGATTGTGCCGTCTGATTATGAGTCCTTTGGCATGGTGGCGCTCGAGGCGATGGCGTGCGGCACGCCTGTGATCGCCTCAGCTGTTGGCGGGCTTGCTTTCCTCGTGCGCGATGGCGTCAACGGCTATCACGTGCCAGTGCGCGAGCCGCAAGCGCTGGCGGAGAAAATCTGCGCTGTGCTGTGCGCACCTGAGCTGCGCGCCAAGCTCGGCGCGAATGCCGCGCGCGACGCCGCTGAGTATGCTTGGCCGCGCATTGCGGATCGTCTGCTCAGCGCGTTCAGCCGCCTGGCATTGCCGATTCGGCAGCGCGTCATGTCCTAGCGCTTCTCTTCAAGGATGAGCGCCGCGCCCGCTGGCAGCGAGCCAAGCGCGACCATGCCATTTTGCACGCGGTACGTGCCGCCGCCCAGCAGATCGGTCAAATGCGCGCCTTCAGGCACGCCCCCCTGCCAGATAGGCACGCTGACCGCCTCGCGCGCCGCGCGGCAGCCGATCACGATCAAGCGCTGCGTCGCGCTCTGCCGCTGGTAGGCGATCAAGTCGGAATCGGCGTAAAGCTGCTGAAAGCCGCCTTCGCACAACGCCGGTGCGCTGCGCCGCAACGCAATCAAGCGCTTGTAATGCGCCAGTAGCTCATGATCCCATGCCGACTCATCCCAAGGCATACAACGCCGATTGTCAGGATCGTCTTCGCCCGCCAAGCCGATCTCATCGCCGTAATAGATGCTCGGCACGCCGAGGTAGGTGAATAACAAAACAGCGCCGAGCTTGGCGAGCGCCCTATCGCCGTTCACAATGCTCAAGAAGCGGCGCGTGTCGTGGCTATCCAATAGATTGTACTGCTGGCGCGCGATTGCGAACGGCACAGCAGCGCGGAAGGTCGTCCACTGCTCAGCGAGCGTCTCCGCGCTGATTGGCGCGTTGCTCGTCAGCGGATAGTAGCCTTTGCCGTGATCGTAATTGCTGAGCCAGCGCCACAGCGGAAAGGTGAAGCCTTGATAGTTCATCACGGCGTCCAGCTCGTCGCCTTGCAAGTGCGGCGTGCCGTCGAAGAAATGCTCGCCCATCAAATAGCAATCGCGCCTCTCACTCTTGACGGCAGCTCTGATCTCGCGCCCGATCTCGTGGCCAAGCTGTTGCGCGCCTTGCCGCCCCTGCATATTTGCCACGTCTAGGCGCCAGCCGTCGATCCGATACGGCGGCCTCAGCCAGCGCCGCAAGACTGAATCAGCGCCGCGATACATCAGCTCCCGCAAGCGCTGGCTGCGGTAGTTCAATTTGGGCAGGCTTGGCACGCCAAGCCACGTCTCATAGCAGTGCGGATGCTCGTAGAACGTGAAGAACTCGGCAGTTGGCGCGTTCGGATCGGCTTGCGCTTCAGTGAACCATCGGTTGAACCAGCCGCAATGGTTGAGGGTCACGTCGAGGATCAGGCGCATGCCGACGGCGTCCAATGCGGCGCGCAAATTGGCGAGCGCGCTGTTGCCGCCGAGGTATGGATCAATGCTGTGGAAATCGGTCACATCGTAGCGATGGTTGCTGCGCGCCGCGAAGATCGGATTCAGGTAGAGCGCGTTCACGCCGAGCGCCGTCAGATAATCCAGCTTGTGCGCGATGCCGACCAGATCGCCGCCGTAGAAATCGAGATTGCCGCCTTCCTTCCACGTCAGGATCGGCTCGCCCCATTTGCGGCGCTGCACTGTGAAGCTGCCGACCGTCCAAGCGCCCGGCGGCACATCGTTCGACGGATCGCCGTTGTAGAAGCGGTCGGGAAAGATTTGGTAGAAGACGGCGTCGCGCAGCCAAGCAGGCGCGGCGAAATCCGCTAACAACTTGAAGTCGAAGTGATCGAGCGGCTCGCTGCGCTGAACGCCCAGCTGATTGTAGTGCCATATGCCGTCTGCGCACAGCAGGCGGAAGCGATAATTGTTGACGGG
The DNA here is from genome assembly GCA_017743585.1 of Chloroflexota bacterium. Lineage (GTDB taxonomy): Bacteria > Chloroflexota > Anaerolineae > Aggregatilineales > UBA2796 > CP2-2F. The sequence continues at coordinate 1,671 of JAGHYP010000116.1, read as the reverse complement.
CATCGTGATCTTCAGCTCTGCCACAAGGTAGCGGCAGGTCGAGTCGCGGTATGCCTCTTGCATCAGGGCAAAGGCTTGCTCGCCGTCAGGCGCGCTGCGCAGCGCAACGCTCTCAATTGGCGATTCAAGCGGCAGGCGTAAGGTGATCCGCACGCGCTCGCCGTAAGCAGGCAACGGGTTCGAGACGTAGAGCGCCGAGCCATCGTGATGCACGGCAGCGCGCCAATCGAGTGTGGAAGCGTGGGTCATGACCAATCCTGGGCCTGCGCAAACCGCTCTGTTTGTAGCGCAAAGCCGCGATCTGAGCAAGCGCCGCTTTCTTCAGTTGAGCGGCGAACCTTTGTGCTGGCATTACCCGCTTTAAAGCGAGTTGCCCAAAAATTAAATCTTCTAACCTTTTTTGCTTGACTTGCGTTAAATTATTGATATAAAGGTAGGGAGTAGTAGGCGTATCATTTGAGCAAGCTGGGGTTTCCCATGAGCAACAAACAGAAAAAGTCACTCTGGAAGGTTTACAACTATGTCTAGCGCTTAATTGCAAGTCACTACACAGGTGAATGCATAGCGTACTTAGAAAGCCTTGTGGGTACATTGCATGAATATACAGCACCTGCAGATTTGTGGTTTAACTTTGCGATGGATTGCGCAAGGTTGCGCGTGTTAGATCTTGAGATGGAAGCGCTGGAGACAGGGCTACTAGAACATCCTAACAATGTCGATTTACTGTGTGCAGTTCTTCAATGCCGCCATAGCACTCATGAAGATTTATCAGAAGCTGAGAGGATCGCTAGTCAGCTGGAAGCGCTGCCCCTGACGACTAAAGCGCGCTATTGGCGTTACTGGACGTATTTAGCAATTTACTACGGCATCGAAAAGGGCGATCGCGCCCGCGCTGTTCAGTTGCTGGACGAAGGCTTACGCTACGTGAGACGCGATGCCCTCAACGAGTATCTCAGGACATATCGTCGAGTCTACATTGACTCTGCGCCGCCTGTCGACTCCGCGCCCAGCAACTTAGACGAGGTGGCAGAGGAGTACGAAAAAAGCATCAACCTTGTGGCAGATCGGCTCAAGCGTGGCTTAGAACTGGGCGTTGAGAATGGCTATGCGCTCGCCATTGAATTGGCTATCCTGTACCAAGAGCAAGCCTACGCCACGCGGCAAGAAGGCGGGCAATCTGAGTCGCTTCAAAAAGCGCTGGAAGTGCTTGAGTTTGCTGAGCGGATGTTTACACCAACTCAGCTCGATATAAATTTTCCGCTTCATTCCATCTACAAACAGAAAGTCAACGTATTGATGGGCTTGAAGCGCTACGATGAGGCGCGCGAATTACTTTTAGCAATGCGCGAAGCCAAAGTAGAGTTCAGCCCTGTGCAGGAGCTTCAGCTGCAGCGCGCCGCCATCGGCTCAGGCAAGGCGCTGGACATCAGCATGAATGATGTTGCCGCGCGGATCAAAAAGGATGATGGCTTATCGCTCGTCGTCAGCGCTAAAGAGGATCACAAGCTGGCGACGATTTTGCAGACAGCTGCCGCTCTTTTGGGTAGCAACGACGCAAACGTCACAGCTCAGCCCACAATAAGCGATGGGGAATGCTTGCAACGCACTTTCAAATTGCTGATGGAGCATCCTGATAAGTTTGTTCAGATTGCACGCAACAATCCGCCCGTT
>JAGHYP010000115.1 GCA_017743585.1 Chloroflexota bacterium | reverse complement strand
AGATGTGTATAAGAGACAGCTGCTGGGGCTGATGCTGTTCTTCATCGTGCCATACCTGCTGCACGTGCGGCGCACTGAACTGGAGTATTAACTTGGGAGCGTGTTGGGATGACCACTGCTGCTCAACCTTCGCGCGCCGCATATCTCTCCGCTGTGCCTGTGGCGCGGCGCGTGCGCAAAGATCGCTTTCAGCAATTCTTCTTCTTCAGCCTGATGCTGATCTTCACGCTGATCTGGCTGATCCCGCTCTTCAGCGCGCTCTACACATCGATCCGCGTGCAAGGCGACCTGACGCGTAGCGGCTTCTGGTCGTTGCCTAGCGAGATCGCCCTCGGCAACTTCGCCACTGCCTGGGAGCGCGGCATGGTCGGCACTTACTTGGGCAATAGCTTCATCATCACCGTACCGTCGTTGATCGGGACGCTCTTCCTTTCCTCGCTAGCTGCCTACGCCTTGGCGCGCTACAAGTTCAAGGGCAACATGCTGCTCTACTTCATGTTCGTGGCAGGCACGATGCTGCCCTTCCAGATTCTGCTGCTGCCCGTTTTCTATCTGACCTCGCGGCTTGGCTTATACAACCAATTCGGCGGCTTGATCCTGATCCATACTGCCTTCCAGCTTGGCTTCTGCACCTTTGTGCTGCGCAACTTCATGCGCACAGTGCCAAGTGAAATTCTGGAAGCGGCGCGCATTGATGGCGCCGGCGAATTCCGCCTGTATTGGCAGATCATGATGCCGCTCAGCTTACCTGCTCTGGCAGCGCTTGCCACGCTTGAGTTCACGTGGATTTTCAACGACTATCTGTGGGCAATTGTGCTGATCAGCTCCGCCAGCAAGAAGCCTGTCACGGCGGGCGTCGCCGCGCTGAAGGGACAATTCAACACAGATTGGCCTGTCCTCGTTGCGGGCGCGCTGATAGCCACATTGCCGACCGTCTTCGTTTTCACCTTCCTGCAGCGCTACTTCATTCAAGGCTTGACGCTCGGCTCAGGCAAGTGATAAAGCGGCGCAGCGGCCATCTTTGAACAGCTGCTGCGCTGTTCGGGCTAGGCAAGTCGCGAAGAGGCTGCATTGAGCAAGGTTGCGCAGCGCAGCGAGCTTTGAGACACACTCATATGCCTGCGCAAGCGCAGCCTTGCAGGCGGTTAGCAGAGAGAGTTTTGTTGGGTTAAGCGCAATGCTTAAGGCGTGGTCGGGCTGTACTTCAGTTTGCGCTCGGCGATGAGCCGATCGAGCGTGCGGCGCAGCTCAGGCATGGGCGGCAAAGGTTTGTACATTAGCGCGTCAGCTTGCGCCTTCGCTTGCACGGCAATTTCTTCCTCAGGGCTGAGCCGATAGGCCGTGATCAAGACAATAGGGATATTGCTCAAGCGCGGACTCTGCCGCAAGCGCGCGCCCACCTCTGGACCTGAGACTCCCGGCAAGCGGATATCAATGATCGCCAGCTCAGGCAGCTCGCCTGTGACATTGCCTCTATCCACATCTTCCACCCAAGCGATCGCCTCGCCACCATCCACAAAAGCGATGCCTTCAATGCCCCAGATCTCGAACATAGCGAGCAGCACGTCGTAGATATCTGGCTCGTCTTCAACAACCATCCATGTAGACAAGGAATTTCCCCTCACAGATTGGTGGCGCAGCCCACTTCAGATTTCAGCTGTAAGTTTAAAACGAAATATGGAAATGGCAAGAGAACGGGTGAGAAACGGTGTGTGCTGGGCGCGACTCTGCCGATCTCATCAGAGCGCTCTCTAGCCCAATCGCGCGCGCTCGGTTACAATTGCCCGCATGAACGACCCACACACTCTCAACAGTGCTTCAGCGCACTTGCGCGGTCTGCTCTTTGTGCTGGTCGGGCCTTCAGGCGTGGGCAAGAACGCCATCATGGAGCGCGTGCTGTCACAGTTGCCAAACCTGCGGCGCTTCCCGACGTACACCACGCGTCCGAAGCGCCCAAACGAGGAGGAAGGGCGCGATCACTTCTTCGTCACGCTTGAGCGCTTCCAGGCAATGGTCGCCGAAGGCGCCTTCATCGAGCATCAGGAAGTGCATAGCGGCAAGTTCTATGGCACGCCCTACCGCGAGCTTCACGACGGATTGCGCGAAGGCGCGCAACTGATCGCCGACATCGATATCCGCGGCACAGCTGCTATCCGTGCCGTTTTTCCTGACAACTTAATCTCGATCTTTGTGCTGCCGCCAAGCCGCGACGCGCTGCGCGAGCGCATTCTGCAGCGCGGCAACATAGACGCCGCTGATCTAGAAGATCGGTTAAGGCGCGCTGAAGAAGAACTGCAGCGCGCCGATGAGTGCCACTACCGCGTCGTCAACGATCAGTTAGAGAGCTGCGTGGCAGAAGTGGTGAGCATCATCACGGCCGAGATCGCTGCGCGCGCGCCCGCCAAATAGCTGCCGCTGAGAGGAACACCTGCGCGTTGCGCTAGGCAACAGGCATCGTGAAGCTGAACTTAGAGCCTTTGCCAAGCTCGCTTTCCACCCAGATGCGCCCGCCGTGCATCTCGACCAAGCGCTTGGTGATGCTCAAGCCTAAGCCCGTGCCGCCTGCGCGCCGCGACGATGAGCCATCCACTTGGCGGAAGCGCTCGAAGATAACCTCGATATGTTCTGGCGCGATGCCGATGCCTGTATCCTCGACGCTGACCATGACGGCGCGCTCATCTGGCACGTGCTGCGCCGTGATACGCACGTAGCCTTTGTTGGTGAACTTCACCGCATTGCTGACTAGGTTGTTCAAGATTTGGCGCAGGCGCACGTGATCGGCGTATATTGGTGGCAGATCAGCGGGCAGCTCGACCTTGATCTCGACCGGCTTATCCTTGACCAAGATAGCGGTTGCCCGCTGCACTTCATCAACCACGACTGCGAGCGATAGCGCCGCGCGATCCAGCTCAAGGCGCTCTGCCTCGATCTTGGCAAGGTCTAGGATGTCGTTGATCATGCTCAACAGATGCCTGCCGCTATCGTAGATCGCCCGTACATCTTCTAGTGCTTCATCAGGTAGCTCGCCGTCCACGCCATCCAGCAACACTTCGGCATAGCCGATGATCGAGTTCAGCGGCGTGCGCAGCTCGTGCGACATCGAAGCGAGGAATTCGTTCTTCAAGCGGTCAAGCTTGCGCGCTTCTTCCGCTATCTTCACTTGCTGCTGGTAGAGCCGCGCGTTTTGCACTGCCACGGCGATCTGGTCAGCGAGCGCTGTTTGGATGTGCACATCTTCTTCATCGAAGCGGTTGACGGTCTCGCTCTGCACGTCCAGCACGCCGATCAGCTGATCGCCTACGATCATCGGCACTGCCAGCTCAGCGCGCGTATCAGGCAGCAGCGGATTGGGCAAGAAGCTATCGTCCAGCATCACGTCGTTGACGATCACGCCGCGCCGCTCGCGCGCCGCGCGCGCTACAATCGAATGCGGCCTGTTTATGCGAATGCGGTGACCTTGCTTGCGCATGACCCGACCAGCTTCGCCTGCGCCAGCGGCCAGCACCAAGCTCTCTTCCTCAGGATCGTACAGATAGATGTGCGCATGATAGAGCTGGAAGCGCTCCTTAGTCAGATCAGCAACTGTTTGAAGCAAGCGGTCAACATCCAGCACAGTCGCAGCGGCAGCGCTCACCTCAGAGACAACCGCTAGCTCGGCTGCGCGGCGCTCCAGAGCGCGTTGCTGCTTCACTTCGTCAGTGATATCGCGCGCCACAAAGTAAACGCGGTCATCTGCCTGGTTGGGCTGCGCGTTCCACGCCAGGATGCGATAGTCGCCGTCCTTGGTGCGGTAACGATTGACGAAGTAAACCGTCGGCTTGCCCTCTGCGAGCTGTCGTTGCGCTTCCTCAACGGTACGCGCCACGTCGTCAGGATGCACGAACTCGATATACGGACGCGAAGTCAGCTCTTCGAACGTCCAGCCGAGCGTGCGCGTCCAGGCAGGATTCAGACGTTTGAAATAGCCATCTGTCAAGCCTGCCACGCCGATCAGGTCGGCCGAGTTCTCGTAGATACGCGCTGTCTCTTCAAAAGCTTGGCGCGCTTCTTGCTCCAGCAAGCGGTCTTCCAAACCAATCGCGATTTGATTGGCGAAGCTCTGCACTAGGTCGCGCGCGCGCGCGCTAAACTGATGCGGCTTGCCTGTGTAGTTGAAGAAGAGCACGCCTTGCGAGCGACCTTGTACCACAACTGGCACGGCCATCGCCGAGCGAACGGCATCTGCGCCCTGTAGCCGCTCAGGCGGGAAGTTCGGATATTCAGCAGTGTTGGCCAGCACAATGACCTGCTGCTTTTCTAGCGCTTCCACGCCGTGCGGGTAGCGCTCGCGCGCTTCGCGCGCGCCTTGGACGCTCTCAGCAGTGCCAACGCTCGCCATGCCGAGCCATTCATGATGTATCGAGTCATACTCGAAGTAAGCAGCGTTCTGCGCCTTGAAGATGGGCAACAGGCTATCCAGAATGGACTGCATCGCAATTTCCAAGCGCTCAGGGCCGCGCAGCTGCGCGCTGATCTGCGAAGTGGCGTTCAAGATGAGCAGGTCTTCTTGCCTCTGCGCGTACTGACGTGCGTTCTGAACGGCCACGGCGATCTGATCTGCCAATATCCTCTTGAGGCGGATATCTTCTTCCGTGAAGTACCCTACCTGATCGCTCTGCACGTCCAGCACGCCGAGCAACTGATCGCCGACGATAAGCGGAACTGCTAGCTCAGCGCGTGTCTCGGGCAGCAATGGGTTGGGCAGGAAGTATGGGTCGAGCGTGACGTCGTTGACGACCACGCCGCGCCGCTCGCGCGCCGCCAGCGCCACAATTGAGTGCGGATGCATGATGTTGATGCTACGCCCTTGTGCCTTCATCAGCTCGCCAGGGCGGCCGGCGCCTGCGCGCAGCCTGAGCGTTTTGCCGTCTTCCTCCAGCAGGTAAATATGGGCATGGTAGAGCTTGAAGCGCTCTTTGGTCAGGTCAACCACGCGCTGGAGCAGCTCATCCACTTCGATCAGCTGTGCAGAAGCAGCGCTCACTTCGGCGACGGTCGTTAGCTCGCGTGCGCGGCGCTCGATGATCTCTTGCTGGGCAATTTCATCGGTCACGTCGCGGACGACGAAGTAGGCATAGCGCTTATCAAGGCTGGTCGAGGCATTCCACGAGAAAATGCGATAGTCGCCATTCTTCGTTCGGCAGCGGTTGATAAACGAGCTTGTTGGCTTGCCAGTGGTGCGCTCAGATTCCCACTCTCGGAGAGTCGCTTCCACGTCGTCAGGATGCACAAAATTGATGAACGGCTCTGCCATCAGCTCGGCGCGGGTGTAGCCAAGCGTCCGCTCCCAGCTTGGATTCAGCTCGATGAACATGCCTGACTCTAGGTCAGCGATGCCGATCATGTCCACTGAGTTCTGGTAGAGCGTGTTGAGCTGCGTGAGCGTGCGCTCCGTCTCTTGCTGCGCCTTGCGCAATGCGGTCACGTCCTGTGTCATGACCATGCCAGCGATGATCTGCCCCTCTTTGTCGCGCACGGGCGAGGTGAACTGCTGGTAAATCTTGTCGCCGAGCGGCACTTCGACGACGTTTGTCTCGCCAACCAGCGCGCTGACGTACTGCGGCTCAATCGCTCGCGCAATCTGAGGCGGCCACGCTTCGTAGATGGTCTTGCCTTCCAGCTTCTCTTTGCTCAAGCCCGCTTCCGCTAGGCCCAAGCCGTCCACCAGCTTGTAGCGCAGCTCGTGATCGTAGAGGGCGATGAAACCATTCGGGAAGTTGCTGGCGAAGGCGCGGTAGATTTCCTCGCTCTCGCGCAAGGCGGCTTGTGTGCGCTGAATCTCTTCAAAGGCGCGCGCGTTCTGCACAGCAATGGCGATCTGAGCGGCGAGCGCGCCTTTCACGCGCACGTCTTCCTCAGTGAAGCGCCCGACTTGCTCGCTCTGCACGTCCAACACGCCGATCAGCTGGTCGCCGACGATCATCGGCAGCGCCATCTCGGCGCGAGTATCCGGCAGCAGCGGATTGGGCAGGAAGTCAGGACTTGTCGTCACGTCGTTCACGATCACGCCGCGCCGTTCACGCGCAGCGAGCGCCACGATCGAGTGCGGATGATGGAGCGGAATGGCGTGACCTTTCTGGCGCATCACGCGCCCCGCCTGACCGGCGCCTGCCGCCAGCACCAATCTTTGGCTTGCCTCATCCAGCAGGTAGATATGTGCATGATAGAGGTTGAAGCGCGTCTTGGTCAGGTCAGCGACTGTCTGCAGCAGCTTATAGGTGTCGCGAATGGTGGAAATGGCAGTGCTAACCTGCGCCACGGTCTCCAATTCGGCGGCGCGCCGCTGGGCGTTCTCCTGCTCTTTCTTCAGCGCCGTGATCTCGTAACGAATCGAGACGTACTTGCGCGGCTTGCCGCGTGCGTCTAGCAATGGCACAATGGTTGTATCTACCCAGTAGATACTGCCATCTTTGGCGCGGTTGCGAAACTCGCCCCGCCAGACTTTGCCATTGGCAATCGTCACCCACATCTGGCGGATGTATTCCTTCGGATGATAGCCGCTATTGATGATGCGATGGTCTTGCCCAATCAGCTCTTCGCGGCTGTATTTGGAGATTTGGCAGAATTTGTCGTTCGCATACTCGATGATGCCGCGCACGTCTGTGATTGCCACGATAGCAGCTTCGTCGAGCGCAATGCGGAATTGCTCCGCTTGGCGCAGGGCCTCGCGCAGATCGGCTTCCACACTCGCTTGCGTGTTGCCGTCAGCGAAGTGCTGTATAGCGGCAAGCACGGCTTCTCTGCCGTGTGCCTCGGCCAGCTTTTCCAGCGCCTCTAAGATCGGTTTTGAGTCCACTTGCTGCGACATAAAACGCACCATTCTCTAGGTGTTTGCTCCCTATTCATCCTTTCTAGAGTTGATTTCGCTTAAGATGTATCACAATCCTGTTCCAATGCCCAACTTCCCCAGCTTCATTGCGGATGAAGAGCGTTTTCTGAGCATTGAAAAAGCGTTTGAGATGCCGCAAAGATTGGCGCTTGAAAGATCGCGGCGCACTGTGGCACGATTTTAATCCGCTGGAGGGGAGTGTTTGTGATCGTCTGTGAGAGCATTGAAGCGTTGCGCGCGGAGCGCGCGCGGCGCACAGGCTCGCTCGGCTTTGTGCCGACAATGGGCTATTTGCACGAAGGACATATGGCGCTGGTGCAGCGCGCTGTGGCTGAGAACGATCATGCTGCTGTCTCCATCTTCGTCAATCCGCTGCAATTCGGAGAGAACGAAGATTTCGGCGCTTACCCGCGCGATCTGGAGCGCGATCTCGCCTTGCTGAGCGCGTTTGTCGATCTGATCGTCTTCACGCCGAGCGTCGAGGCGATGTATCCGCACGGCTTCCAAACCTATGTGCAAGTTGAGGCGCTCTCGCAAGGCTTGGAGGGCGCGCGCCGCCCTGGCCATTTTCGCGGCGTGGCGACAGTGGTCGCCAAGCTATTCAACATCGTGCAGCCGCAACGCGCGTACTTCGGGCAGAAAGACGCGCAACAATTGGCTGTCATCCGCCAAATGGTGCGCGATCTCGCCTTTCCTATCGAAGTAATCGGCGTGCCGACCGTGCGCGCTGCCGATGGATTAGCGCTTAGCTCGCGCAACAGCTATTTGACGCCTGAAGAGCGCGCCGCAGCGCCTGTGCTGTATCGTGCGCTATGTGCGGCGCAGGCGCGCTACGCCGAGGGCGAGCGCGATGCAGAAGCGTTGCGCGCAACAATGCGCGCTGTGCTTGCCGCTGAGCCGTTAGCACATGTGGAGTACGTCAGCGTGGCAGATGCTGAGACGCTGCAGGAGTGCGAAGGCCGGCTCTGCGGCCCGGCGTTGCTCTCAATGGCAGTGCGCATTGGGCGCGCGCGCTTGATTGATAACATCGTCGTTGGCGTAGAGCAGTAAATTTGGCGCGGATTCTCGGTTGTCAATAACAGCGATTCGGGGCAATCAGGCTGCGGCGGCGCGGTTTTACCTTGACCCGCTCTAGCCCTTGCGCTATACTTCGCGCTCACACTGAACTCGCTCATGAACATTGAGATGCCGCCTCGCGCGGTCTCTTGATATCTTGGAGGAATGAGAATGGTCAAGCGCACATGGCAACCACGCAAGCGCCGCCGTCTGCGCGTGCATGGCTTCCGTCAGCGGATGAAGACCAAAAGCGGGCGGCGCGTGCTGAAGGCGCGGCGCGCCAAAGGCAGGCATCGGCTGACCGTGCAGGTGCGGCAC
>JAGHYP010000114.1 GCA_017743585.1 Chloroflexota bacterium | reverse complement strand
AGATGTGTATAAGAGACAGGGATCGTAGAGCGTGCGCTCAGGCGTATTGTTGTTGTACAGGTTCAGCAGTTGCGTTGGATTGGTGACCACAGGCTTGCCGCTGCGGAAGCTGAAAGCGGCTTCCTCGCTCAAGATCGGGCGCGGGTCGGCTTTGGCGTACTCCACGATGCGCCAGCCGTTCGCCACGTCCTGCGCTGTCGGAATCTGCCCGATAGTGGCATAGCCCATAGTCCAGCCGGCTGAGTCGTAGAAGTTCGGAAACTTGGTATTGCTCCGCACGCCGAGCAGCTGCGCGACCTGCGCGAAGATCGGCATATCTAGCGGCAGCTTGATGACCGCCGCGCCGTACAGCACAAACGCCGCGCAGACCGCCACGCCGAAGATCGGCATCGCGCGCTGCAGACCTGCCAAAAAGCGCGGCAAGCGCCATGCGTTGCTCAGCGTGCGCCCTGCAAAAATGCCCGCGAGGATGCACATAGCGGCGATCGCGGTCGCGAAGTAGCTATCGCCGGCGCCCCACTTCCCCGCTAGGGCGCTGTTCAGCAGCGCTGCAACAAACCACACGCTATAGACTGAGAGCCGATCAAGGTACAGCTCGTAAATGACCAGCAGCGCAGCCAGCACCAATAGCGCGCCGTGCAACGCAACGAACTGCGCCAATAAGCCCATGTATTGACCAAGGATGTACTGATTCACGTTGGCGGTGATGATGTTCAGCCACCACTGCCCGCTTGTGCTCCAGTCAATCAGCAAGAAAATGCCGCCCGCGACCGCCGCGAACGGGATCGCCCAAGCGATAGCGCGCCGCACGCCGCGCAAAAATAGCCAGCCGAAGACCGCCGCCGCCGTCGCAATCGCCAATTGCTTGGTGTAGCCTGCCGCCAAGAGCAGCGCGAGGCTGATCAACAGCAGGCGGCGCGGGCGTTTGCTCTCGCTCAACCCGGCAATCGTCACCACTGCCAACGTCTCGAACATCACCATGCTAATGTGCTGACGGAAGAGCGGCCCGATGTGATAGATGTAATTCGAGGCGAGATAAGCACAGCCGCTCAAGAGCGCTACCGCGCGCTGACCTGTGGCGCGTTGCACGGCATAGCCGATTGCAGCCGCTGTGATCAGCGTGGCAAGGAAGCCGACCAGGCGTCCGTACCAATATTCTGGGCCGAACAGCCACGCGAACGGGACCAAGATCAGGTGGTAGAGCGGCGGATAGTTGCTGGCGTAGAACGGAAAGACCTTGTTATCGCGATAAGGTGATTGGAACTGGCTGAGCAGGATCGTATCGTTCAGCTCGAAGCCCTCGCCTTGATCGTAATCGAACGGGAAAGCGATCAGATTGGCGGCGTAGACGCCGTAGACCGCCAAGTGCAGCGCCATGAGCAACATGGCAGCCGCGAGCAAGGCTTGCTGCGCTATCAGCAGGGCGCGCGGCGTGCGCTGCACCGCTTCCGATGCGCCGATCATGCAGGGCGATCTCCAAGCGGCAGCAAACTCAGCCCGACTAGACAGACGCCGAGGCTGCCCACCAATGCCAGCAGCTGAGCGGGCCCGAAGTCGCCCAACGTGCCGCGCAGCGCGTCCAGCAGGATGATGCCGATGAAAGCAGGCGCGCCGAGCGCTATCAACAGCATGCCGAGCATCCGCTTGGTGATGATAAGATCGGTTTTGTGCATTTTGCTCCCTCTCAGCCGCGACTCTACCAACGGCGCGCTCAGCCGTCAAATGGCGCTGCATTAAGATTTGCAACGCATTGCTGGCGCAAGCCATAATAGCGCGCTGAGCCGATTTTTGAAAACGCGCTGAAGACGATCGGCGCGGGATATTGCGCTATGTCCGACAGGCCCACACATTATTTCGGCAGCTCTACATTAGGGAACGACGTCGCTATTCAAAAGTATCTGCAGCTGATGGCGCGCTACGAGCGCCTGATGGAGATCAGCCGTCAGCTCAACTCAACGCTCGATCTCAAAATGCTGCTCAATCGCATCATTCACGCTGCCACTGAGCTGACCGACACTGAAGCTGCCTCGATCATGCTGATCGATCCCAAGACGGGCGAGCTGCGCTTCGAGGCGTCTTCACATCCGAGCATGACCGCTGGCGCAATGGAAGCCCTCGTCGTGCCGATTGATAGCAGCTTGGCGGGCTGGGTGGTGCGGCATGGCGAGCCGAGCCTTGTGGAGGATGTGCGCAGCGATCCGCGCTTCTTTCGCGGCGTGGACGAGACCATTGGTTTCGAGACGCGCAACTTGCTCGGCGTGCCGATGATCGCCCATAACCGCGTGATTGGCGTGGTGCAAGCCGTCAACAAGCGCCCCGGCTCGCAATGGACAGAAGATGACGTCAACACGCTGACCACGCTCGCTGCCCAAGCGGCTGTCGCCATTGAGAACGCGCGCCTGTTCCAGCAAAGCGACCTGATCGAAGAGATGATGCATGAGTTGCGCGCGCCGCTGATGGGCTTGCGCGCCAGCGCCGCCTTGCTGATGCGCCCTGACCTGCCCGAAAATCGCCGCCGCGATATTGTCCAGACCATCCAGAACGAAGTAGAGCGCTTGACGCGCATGACCACTGAATTCCTCGACCTGGCGCGCCTTGAGTCGGGGCGTGAGCGCTTGGAAATCAGCCATTTTGACTGCGCGACGCTGCTTGAAGAGACGGTTGCGATCGTGCGTCAGCAGGCGGCAGAGCGCTACATTGCTATTCACGTCCAGTCTGAGTCGATCGCGCTCGATGCAGATCGCAGCAAGGTCAAGCGGGTCATCTTGAACTTGCTGACGAACGCCATCAAGTACAATCGCGATCACGGCGAGATTTTTGTGCGCGCACGCGCGCTTGTGCAGGGCGATCAGCCGCCGCGCATGGCGCACCTCGAGGTGCAAGATACCGGGCGCGGCATAAGCGAAGAGAGCCAACAGCATATCTTCGAGAGGTTCTATCGCGCCAAAGATGTGGCGGGCGGCACGCAAGGCACGGGCTTGGGCTTGGCAATCGCCAAGCGGATCGTGGAAGCGCACGGCGGCCAGATCGGCTTCCAGAGCACGCTCGGCGTCGGCACGACGTTCTATTTCACTTTGCCGATAGCGCCGCCCGCTGCCGAGCCGCAGCGAGGAGCCTGAGCGCTCATCGGGTAGAAATTTTCCTGCGTGCGCCTGAGCGTAAGGCGTCCGTCGGCGCGCTATAATCTCGGTTCAGTATTAGTGCAGCGCTCATAGGTGAGGCGTGATGGCTGACCCGCTCATCGGAAAAAAGTTAGGCGATTACGTCATTCAAGAGCTTTTGGGCAAAGGCGGCATGGCGCGCGTCTATAAAGGCTACGATGAGCGTCTGCAGCGGTATGCAGCTGTCAAGGTGATCGCCTCTGAACTGGCGACCGCCGATCAAACCGAGTATCGAGTGCGCTTTGAGCGCGAAGCGCGCGCCATTGCTAAGCTCGATCAGCACCCGAACATCGTGAAGGTCTACCAGTTTGGCGAATACGAGCAACTCTATTTCATGGCGATGGCCTTCATCGAGGGCAAAGACTTGCGCCAAGTCTTGCGCGAGTACAACGAGCGCGCTATGCGCATGCCGCACGCCGATGTAGTCAGCGTTGTGCAAGATATCGGCGATGCGCTGGACTATGCGCACAGCCTCGGCGTCATCCATCGCGACGTCAAGCCTTCCAACATCATGATCACGCCGCACAAGCAAGCCGTCTTGACCGACTTCGGCTTGGTGCTGAGCGTCTCCGACGGCACGCTTGGCGATACCTTCGGCAGCGCGCATTACATCGCGCCTGAGCAAGCTGTCTCTTCCAAGAACGCTGTGCCGCAAAGCGACCTGTACTCGCTCGGCGTTTGCGCTTACGAGATGCTGACAGGCAGAGTGCCTTTTGACGCTCCATCTGCCATGAGCATCGCGCTCAAGCACTTGCACGATATGCCGCCTTCGCCGCTTGAATTCGCGCCTGAGCTGCCCAGCAGCGTTGAGGCAGTCCTGTTCAAGATACTGGATAAAGACCCTGAGCGGCGCTATGCCAGCGGCGCCGAATTCGCGCGCGCCTTGGCATTGGCGCTCTTCGGCGGCGATACTGAGCATCTGCCGATCAAGCGCAGCGCGCCTCTAGCGCCCAGGCGCCTCAGCGATTCTTCCGCGTCGCGGCGCTTCACGCCTGCAAGCGATTGGGTCGAAGCGAATGACGCTGATCGCGGGACGCTCAATCTGCGCCCTCCGCAGCTCGCCAGATCGCAAGCGCCGCCCGCCAAGAAGCGTGGCTTTCTCTTTCCTGCGCTGATCGGCGTTCTGCTCTTGTTCGCCGCGCTCGTCACCTTCTTCCTAGGTCGCCTGCCCGAGACGCCTGCCGCCGCCCTGACCGAGACCGCCCTCGCCGCGCTGCCGAGCGCAACACACACCTTCACTCGCACGCCGAGCGATGTCTTGCTCGTGCAGCCAACGGTCACGTTGACTATCGCGCTGACTGTCGCGCCGAGCAGCGCGCATACGCCGACCGCCACACGCACCGATACTGCGACGCAAACACAGACCCCCGCGCCTGTTGCCGTTCAACACACAGCTACGCTGACCGCCAGTCCGTCTCGCGAGCCGACGCTCACGAGCACGCTAACTCCCACGCCATTGCAAGCTGTTGTGCGCACCCTGACGCCGACTCACACATTCACGCCGACTCCCGAGCCGCTTGGCCCAGATATCCTGCTGGTCTACGATAACGACCAGCTCAACCTGATCAACATCAGCCGCCGCACGCTAGACTTGCTTGACCTGAACTTTGTTCAGGAGGGCGCTGAGCTGTACCTGTTCAGCGCGGCTGAGTGGGCGCTGACAGGCGCTGTGCGGAAGCTGAACAGTTTTCCGCCCGGTTGGTGCCTGAAAGTCAGCCGCATTGAGCGCCAGATTGAGTCGCGCTTCCGCGAGTGCCGCTCGCTGGCTTCCTTCCGCTACGTGGCGCCCACGAAACAGTTCTGGCGCGCTCACAGTGCAGCAGCGACCACCTTCAGCGTGCGGCTTGGCGATCAAGAGGTCGCCGTCTGCGAAATTGCCGCCAAGCGCTGCACCTTCTCGCTGCCCAGCCGCGCCACGCAATGATAGGCGCGCAGTTTTCATGACAGATCGCTTCTTGATCGTCGGCTTGGGCAATCCGGGCAGGGAGTATGAGCGCACGCGCCACAACATCGGCTTTCAGATCGTCGAGCGCCTAGCCGCCAAGCACGCGCTCAGCTTTGCCAAAAAGCAAGCGAAGGCTCTGCTCGCCGAAGGCATCATCGCTCAGCGGCGCGTCTTGCTCGCCAAGCCACAGACCTACATGAACTTGAGCGGCGAAGCAGTCCGTCTGCTGGTCGCCTTCTACAATCTCCCCCTGACAAACGTGCTGATCGTTCTCGATGATCTCGATATCCCGCTCGGCACGTTGCGGCTGCGTCCCAGCGGCAGCGCAGGCGGTCAGAGAGGCTTGAAGAGCATCCTAGAGCAGCTCGGCACGCAGCAGGTGGCGCGCTTGCGCTTCGGCATCGGGCGCCCGCCCGAGCACATGGACGCGGCGACGTATGTTTTGCAGCCCTTCACTGCTGAAGAGCAGCTCCTCGTCGCGGAGACAGCCGACCGTGCCGTGCGCGCTGTGGAGACATGGCTAGAATTCGGCATTGAGCTTGCCATGGCGCGCTACAACGGCATTGCCCGAGACGCCGCGCGCGACGCAGGCGCCGCGCCAAGCCTACCGACTGCTGAGCCGAAGAGCGAATAAACAGAGCACACATATACACGGCTTGATCGCGCTCCTGTGCGAGAGCGTTGCGTTTCGCAACTGCTGGAGCGAGCGCTGGCAGGCTGCAGCGTTCTCCGGATCAGCGCGTTTTGCGCGCCGCACGTCCGTTCGTGGCCGCGGCGCTGGCACAGGCGGCAACAATGACCAGTGGTCGTGCTGAGCGACCCTGCCGAGCGCGCCTACGCGCTGAGCGAACAGCTGCCTATCTAGCTGCCGCAAGCGCCTATTGATCGCTTTGCCGAGCCGAGCGCGCTCTTCTGCGACCGCGCCGACAATCGCGATTGCCTCAGCGGATGCTTTGATGCAGCGCACCTTGCCGCTGCGCGAATTCCGCGCGCACTCGCATCGGTTGGCGCCCGGTAAGCGCGTGGAGCAGGAGAAATTAGTGCGCTTATGGCTCGCCATCGGCTGATCGGGGCGCGAAGAGACTATCGCGCAGTTTGAAGAGACCATCGCGCAGCTTAAGGCGCAAGCAGCGGACTTGCACGCCGAACAAGATGGCTGCTGCAGGATTGCTGGTGGCACTTGGCGTGCGCCTCTGTTGGACGCGCTGCGGCGGCTGCAACTGACGCGGTCGCCTGCGCGCAGTACACTGATGAAGCCTCTATGCACACTTTGCGCCAAAAGCGGCTATACTTGGGAATCAGCGCGACGAGCCAATTGGAGCAAAAACATGACTTTCATTCCAACTGTGATCGAAGATACAGGACGCTATGAGCGCGCGTGGGATGTCTATTCCCTGCTGCTCAAAGAGCGGATCATCTTCGTCGGCACGGAGATCAACACTCTCGTGGCGAATTCAATCGTGGCGCAGCTGCTCTACCTCGATCATCAAGATCCCGATCGCGAGATCAAGATGTACATTCAGTCGCCGGGCGGCGAAATTTACGCAGGCTTGGCGATTTACGACGCCATGCGCCTGATCAAGGCGCCGGTCAGCACGACGGCAATCGGCATGACGGCGAGCTTCGGCACGGTCTTGCTGGCGGCAGGCGCTAAAGGCATGCGCTACGCACTGCCGAACGCCACGATTCACATGCATCAGCCGCTCAGCTATGGCGGCGGCGGGCAAGCGTCGGATGTGGCGATCCAAGCCAAAGAGATCGTGCGCTTGAAGGAGAAACTGCTGGATATCTTGGTCGAGGCGACCGGGCAGCCGCGCAAGACGCTGGAGCGCGATACCGACCGCGACCTATACTTGAGCGCTGAGCGCGCGCTCGAGTACGGCATCATCGATAAGATCCTCGAGAGTCCAAAGCGCAAAGCCTAACCGCAATCGGCGCGCGGGGAGCAGGTCGCCATGCGCATAGTGCTAGAAGACGGCACAACCGAAGACTACGAAGACGAGCCGTTCAACGACGGCGGACAAGGCAAGCTGTATCTCTCGCGCGATCGGAAGCACGTCATCAAGCTCTACCACCACGCGGATCGCGCCCGCCTGCCTGCCTTGCGGAAGATCATGGGCGAGTTGAACGTCACGCGCGACGATCCGAGCGCTGCCTCGCTCTTCGCTTGGATCAACGGCATTGTCATCCGTCCGTCACTGGGCGTGCGCATGCGCAACGTCAACTACGAAATCCAGCACAAAGACCTGACGTGGTGGCTCTCGCCGAAGTCGTTCAAGAGAATCCCAGAGGCGATGCGCGGCGACTGGTTCGATCGGATATGTGTCGCCAGCGAGCTGGCGCGCATCGCTTGGAAGTTGCACGGCGTTGGCCTGTGCCACTCGGATTTCTCAGGGAACAATTTTCTGGTGAATGTGGCGCGGCGCCGCGCAGTGCTGATTGATCTAGACGGTTTGGTGGTGCCGGACGTGCTGCCGCCGATCATGATCGGCACGACCGATTACATGGCGCCTGAGATCGTAGCGGCGCAAATGCGCGGCATACGCGATATTCGTCCATCGATTCAAACTGACTTGCACTCGCTCGCCGTCCTGATCTATCAGCTGCTGCTGATGCGCCATCCGCTGCGCGGCCCAAAAGTCCACGATCCCGCGAATCCTGAGCGCGATGAGCAGCTTGCGCTCGGCGAAAGGGCGCTGTACACAGAAGACCCTGATGACCGCTCCAATCGTCCCAAAGACCCATTTCGCGGCGCGTGGCTGCTCGGCGAAGAAGTGGAAGGCCTGATGCGGCGCGCCTTCACAGATGGCTTGCGCGATCCCAGCAAGCGCCCGATAGCCGCTGCATGGCACGAGGCGCTGATGCGCATGGCAGATCAGCACGTGCCGTGCTTCAATCCTGACTGCGAGGGCAAGGCGTTCATCCTGCTGCGCAATCATCCTGCCATCTGCCCATGGTGCAACACGCGCATCACTTTCCCCAAGCAGATTCCTGTCCTGCGCCTGTACGCAAGCGTAGGGCAGGCTGGGCATTTTCAGCAGGATAAAGGGCGCGTCGTCGTCTGGCGCGACCGCACGCTGCATCGCTGGCATGCCCAGAGCGGTTTCGCAGAGCGTGACGCCCAGAGCGATGAAGAGCGCGCGGCGCTGATCAGGTTCGAATATGACAGTCGGCGGGGGTGGGTGCTGCATAACTTGGGGCTGGAGGACCTGCGCGTGGCTGATATCAACAAGATGCGGCGTGTTGCGATAGGCGCGAAGGCGCTGCTGCGCGAGGGGCAAAAATGGCTGCTGGGCGCGGGCAATGCGGCGCGCCTTGCGCTGGTGACCATGCAGAGCGTCTAGCGCGCGATGCCACAGGTGCATT
>JAGHYP010000113.1 GCA_017743585.1 Chloroflexota bacterium | reverse complement strand
AGCCGCTTCACGCCTGAGAGCCAGCTCGAAGCAGTGCGCCACAAGATTGAGCTGGCGGGTCAGGCTGGCAAGATGGATCCGCGCACGTTCTTCGGCACGCGCATCATGCTGATGATCCTGCTCGGCATCGGCGGCGCGTTCGTGTCCTTCGTCACACTTCGCTTGGATACCATGACGGCGGTCGGCTTGACGGCGCTGCTTGCCTTTCTTGGCTACTACATGCCTGAATCGCGGCTGAAAAGCAGGATCAAGAAGCGCCAAGAGAACATCGTCAAGGCGCTGCCCGATGCGCTCGATCTGCTCACCATCTGCGTTGAGGCAGGCCTGGGCTTCGATCAGGCGATGGGCAAGGTCTACGAGAAATGGGATAACGAGCTGGCACAAGCCTTCGGGCGCGTGGTCCAAGAGATCGCCTATGGCAAGCTGCGCCGTGAGGCGCTGCGCGACATGGCAGCCAGTATGGACGTGCCTGATGTGACCAGCTTCACAGCTGCCATCATCCAAGCCGATCAGCTCGGCGTCAGCATCGGGAAGGTTTTGCGCATTCAAGCTGACCAGATGCGCGTCAAGCGCCGTCAGCGCGCGCAAGAGAAAGCGCACCAAGCGCCTGTCAAGATGATGATCCCGATGGTCTTCTTGATCTTCCCATCCATCTGGCTCGTGCTGCTCGGTCCCTCTTTGATCATCGTCTTGCAAGGCGGTTACTGAGCCGGGTCCGTGCTGCGCTTGGTGCTTTTGCCCGCTGATAAGGCGGGCAATTTGTTACAGGCGCTCTGGCAGAGCGCATTAGATTTTTTCTTCCCGCCGCATTGCCTTGCCTGCGGACGCGTAGGCAGTCACTATTGCGTGCATTGCCTTGCCGAGCTGCCTTTCCCGCCGATTCATTGCACGCCTGAGAGCGCCTTGCGTTTGCAGATCGCTGCGGCGCCTTTTGAAGGCGCACTGCGGACTGCCATTCACGCCCTGAAGTACGAAGGCGCTCGCCAATTGGCGCCGCTCTTGGCTGCGCGCCTTGCCGAAGCTGTGGCGCGCAGCGACTTTCGGGCGCAAGCAGTAGTGCCGATGCCGCTGCATAGCGAGCGTTTGGCGCAGCGCGGCTACAATCAATCCGCGTTGCTGGCAGAGTCGCTTGCGGCGCGTCTCAGGCTGCCATACTTGCCGAACGCGGTACAACGCATCCGGCACACCGCACCGCAAGTCGGCCTGAATCGGCAGGAGCGCGCTGCGAACGTTGCCAACGCTTTCCGCGCCGACCCTGAGCAGGTGCGCGGCTTGCGTCTGCTCTTGGTGGACGATGTGATAACCACAGGCGCAACCATGCGCGCTTGTGCTGAGGCATTGCATCAGGCGGGCGCAGCCGAAATTTGCGGCTTGAGCGTGGCAGTGGCAACGCTGCATTGAACAGCTTCTCAGCTAGCAAGACTCGAAGCTAAATTCACCAATTTTTGAGCGTTCTGCAGCGTGTCTGCGAGTTTCTGCTACAAATCGGCAGCCCTTGTGCTATAGTTGAGGAAGCTGAGCAAATGCCACAGAGCAATTCACTCCGCGCATGGAGGTTGACATGACCTTGAGTTCGATTCTAGGCTTCCTTTCGCTGGCGGGCTGGATGGCGGTCTTGGCAGGTGTGGGCATCGCCATCAGCAACGCGGCGCAAAACCGCTCGACGCGCGGCGGCATTGCGCTCGCCGGCTTGGGCTTTGTAGTCGGCATCACCTTCTTCCTTGCCAGCTCAGGCTTGGTGATCGTCGGTCCAACTCAGGTTGCGGTCGTCTTCCAGTCCATCGGCGGCGATCCTGAAGAGGGCAACTTGTGGAAGACGCCGCTCGGGCCAGGCGTGCACATCATCTTCCCGATCATCAACGAGCCGATTCTCTACTCCACTGCTGTGCAGACTTACACCATGTCGCGCACAGTTGATGAAGGTCAGCTGCGCCGCGCTGATGCGGTCGAGGCGCGCACGCGCGACGGCCAGCAGGTGCTGATCGATGTCTCAGTGCTGTATCGGATCGATCGCGACCTCGCCAACACCCTGCATCGCAAGTGGCAAAACCGTTATGAGAGCGACTTCGTGCGTCCTATAGTGCGCGCGGCGATTCGCGAGCAAGTGGCGAGCTACAGCGTCAACGACCTGTACGGCGGCACCAGCTTGATCACTACAGATGAAACAGGTCGGGCGCGCAAAGAGCAACCCGTCTCGAAATTGCCTGAGCTGCAGCGCAACCTGAACCGCGACTTACGCCCCGTCTTTGCTGAGAACGGCCTATTCCTGCAAGAGCTGCTGATCCGCGAGATCACTTTCAGCGAGGAATTCATCCGCGCCGTGGAGCAGAAGCAAGTAGCTGAGCAGCAAGCTGAGCAAGCCAAGCAAGAGGCGGCGCGCGTGCGCACATTGGCTGAAGGCGAGGCGAACGCCCTGCGGGAGCGCGCTGCCGCTGAGGCTGAGGCGCTCAGGAAGCGCGCTGAAGGCGAGGCTGCCGCTATCCGCGCGCGCGCTGCCGCTGAGGCTGAGGCGCTCGCCTTGATCAACGCTGAACTCAGCAAAAACCCGCTGCTCTTGCAATGGCGTTACATCGAGCAGATCGCGCCCAAGATCAACATGATCCTGCTGCCGAGCAACACGCCATTCCTCTTCGATATCGAGCAACTGATGCAGCGGGCGGGCGCTACACCCCGTTGAGCATCGCACCTCAGCCTACTCTGCCAGACCTTCGGTAGGGCAGGTTCTCGGAGTCTGCCGATGAAATTCTTCCGCGAGCTCGCTCGACTGCTCAGCGGCACGCCCGCTCGCGCTGCGCAGGGCGATATCGGCATGTATTACTACGTCAAGGCGCGCCGCAGCGGCGAGGTCATCCGCGTTCGCATCAATCCGCACAACGATCTCTCGCTAACCGACGATGAGAGCGGATACTTCGTGCGCAAGGTTGCCGTCGGCGCGCGCAGCTTTGAGCGCGTTGAGCTAGAGGTGACCTACGACAAGCATCGCAACCCGGTCAACATTGAGGTGCGCGGCGGCACGCTAGTCGATCAAGCCGCCTATGAGGCTGATCAAGCTGCACATCGTTAGTTTCGGCTGAGGCGATAATGTTCCTGTAAGCTGCGCACCCGCAGCGGCTCCTTGCGCAATGCCTGAATGCCTTGCACAGCTGCCTGTGCGGCTGAGAGCGTGGTCACGATCGGGACGCGATACTTCGCCGCCGCGTTGCGGATGAAACGACCATCATCGTGCGACTGACTGCCTAGCGATGTATTGATGACCAGCTGAATGGCGCCGTCGCGCAGCGCGTCCAAGATGGCCGTGCTGCCCTCGCTCACTTTGGCGATCGGCGTGACAGGCAAGCCGACATTGTGCAGGAAGCGCGCTGTGCCCTCTGTAGCAATCAATTTGAAGCCCATGTTGTGCAGGTCGCGCGCAATTTTCGCCGCCGCGCTCTTGTCGAAGTCGTTGACCGTGATCAGTACACTGCCGCTGAGCGGCAACGCCATATCCGCTGCGCTCTGCGATTTGGCGAAGGCGTGCCCGAACGAAGAGGCGTGCCCCATCACCTCGCCTGTGCTGCGCATCTCAGGCCCAAGCCGCGCCTCGCTATCGAGCAGCTTGCGAAACGGCAAGACCGCTTCTTTGACGAAGAAGCCGTCCACGCGCGGCTCGCGCGTGAAGCCGATCTCGCGCAAGGTGCGCCCGACCGCGATCTCAGCGGCGTAGCGCGCCAGCGGCACGCCTGTCGCCTTGCTGACGAACGGCGTGGTGCGGCTCGCGCGCGGGTTCACCTCAAGCACATAAACCACGTCGTTTTTGATGGCGAATTGAATGTTGAACAAGCCGCGCACGCCGAGCGCCAAGCCGATTCGCTCGGTATATTCTCTGATCTGATCGAGATAGTAATAGCTGATCTTATACGGCGGCAGCACACAAGCCGAATCGCCGCTGTGAATGCCCGCCTCTTCGATGTGCTGCATGATGCCGCCAACGGTGACCCGCTCGCCGTCGCACAGCGCGTCCACGTCCACCTCGAAGGCGTCTTCGAGGAACTGATCGATCAGCACCGCCTGACCATCCCATGCGATGTCGCCCGTCTCCAGCACTGCTGCCAGCTGCTCGCGATTGAAACAGATCGCCATGCCGCGCCCGCCCAGCACATAGCTCGGGCGCACGAGGACAGGGTAGCCGATCTGCTCCGCCGCGCTGAAGAGCGCCTCTGGCGAGCGCGCGATTCGGCCTTCGGGCTGCGGAATACCCAGCTGGCGCATGAATTGATTGAAGCGCTCGCGATCTTCTGCTGTCTCAATCGCCTCAATCGGCGTCCCGAGAATTGGCACGCCGGCATCTGCTAATTGCCGCGCGATGTTTAGCGGCGTCTGCCCGCCGAACTGGACGAGGATACCTTTTGGACGTTCGGTCTCAATCACATTCAAGACATGCTCGACGGTCAGCGGCTCAAAATAGAGCCGATCCGCTGTGTCGTAATCCGTGCTGACCGTCTCAGGGTTGTTGTTGATCATGATCGTCTCGTAGCCCATGGCGCTGAGCGCGTAGCAAGCATGGACACAGCAGTAATCGAACTCAATGCCCTGACCGATTCGATTCGGGCCGCCGCCTAGGATCGCGATCTTCTGACGGTTGGTCGGCATCGCCTCGCAATCGCGCTCATAGGTGCTGTACAGATAGGGCGTGTGGGCTTCAAACTCAGCAGCGCAGGTATCCACGCGGTAGAAATGCGCGACAACGCCTGCCGCCTTGCGCTCGGCGCGCACAGCCGCCTCTGTGCTGCCAATGAGCGATGCCAGCATCCGATCCGTGAAGCCGAGCTGTTTCCACTGCCGCCAATGGCGCTCGCCGCGCTCGTACTGGGCACGGATCGCGTTCGCCTGCTGCGCCAAAATGCTCAATTGCCGCACGAACCAAGCATCGTAGCCTGTCAGGCGGCAGATCTCCGCCTCCGAGACGCCGCGTCGCAGCAGCGCCGCCACCTGGTACAAGCGCTGCGCGGTCGGCGTGGCGATCTGCTCAACAGGCACGGCGTATCGCGGATCGTCCATCTGATCGCCAAAGCCGAATAGACCGATATCGAGACTGGCAATCGCTTTTTGCAGCGCCTCTGGAAAAGTGCGCCCGATCGCCATGACTTCGCCAATCGCCTTCATCTGCGGACCGAGCGTTGGATCGGTGCCGCGGAACTTCTCAAAGTTCCAGCGCGGAATCTTGACCACGACGTAATCGAGCGACGGCTCGAAGCTGGCTTTGGTCTTGCGCGTGATGTCGTTCTGAATCTCGTCCAGCGTGTAGCCGACCGCGACCAGCGCTGCGATCTTTGCGATTGGGAAGCCGGTCGCCTTGCTCGCCAGCGCCGATGAGCGCGACACGCGCGGATTCATCTCAATGACCACCACATCGCCGTTAGTTGGATTGACGGCGAACTGGATATTCGCGCCGCCTGTCTCCAAGCCGACGCGCCGCACGATCAGCTTCGCCATGTCGCGCAGGCGCTGCAGCTCGCGGTCGGTCAGCGTTTGAATCGGCGCGACCGTGATCGAATCGCCAGTGTGGACGCCCATTGGGTCGAGGTTCTCAATGCCGCACACGACCACGAAGTTATCGCGCTTATCGCGCATGATCTCAAGCTCGTATTCTTTCCAGCCCAGCACGGATTGATCGATCAAAACTTGATGGATCGGCGATTCGTTCAGGCCGTGCGCAGCCAGTGCGCGCAGCTCATCGGCGTTGCGCGCGATTCCGCCGCCCGTACCGCCCAAAGTGAACGACGCGCGCACAAGGACCGGGTAGCCGATCTGCTCGGCGACTTGCAGCGCCTGCTCGACGCTGGTCACAGCCTGACTGGCGGGCATTTTCATTCCGATCTCCAGCATCGCGTCGCGGAAGCGTTGCCGATCCTCAGCCAGCTGGATCGCCTCGGCAGTCGCGCCGATCAGCTCGACGCCGTATTTAGCAAGCGTGCCATCTTGATGCAGCGCCATAGCCAAATTGAGCGCCGTCTGTCCGCCCATCGTCGACAAAAGCGCGTCCGGTCGCTCTTGCTCGATGACCATGCGCACTACTTCAGGCGTGAGCGGCTCGATGTAGGTCGCGTCGGCAAACTCAGGATCGGTCATGATGGTAGCTGGATTGCTGTTGATCAGGACGATGCGGTAGCCTTCGCGCCGCAAGGCTTTGCAGGCTTGCGCGCCGCTGTAATCGAATTCGCAGCCCTGTCCGATCACAATCGGGCCGCTGCCGATGATCAAGATCGTGTGCAGATCGGTTCGCTTGGGCATGTCTCTTGATGTGAGGTCTTGACGCAAGGTCTTGCGAGTATTTTCACAAGGCGCGATTATAGCGTGGCGCTCAACGCGGGCGAAACCGGTAGATACGCCCCTCGGCAATCGCTGTGTACAGCCAGCCTTCAGCGCTGATGGCGATGCTCATCAGCTGAAACGGATGAAATGAGACTCGGCGCCGCGCTAGGGCATCTGCGTCCCAACCGAAATAGTCAGGGATGACCTGCCGCTGGGCGCTCGGCTGGTTTGGATCGAGCTTGAAGATGGCATAGCCGCTGATAGTTGTCGCGTTCCACGAGCCGCCGAGCGCCACCAACAGGCTATCGTGCCATTGTAGCACAGCTCGAGCGCGATAGTGCACCACTCCGCGCGGCGTGCTCTGTGCAGGCAGCGCGGCTAGACGCACGAGCGCGCCCTCGCGGGCTGTGTAGAGCGCGCTCTCGGCTGCGTCTGCGATCACAAGCCTCTGGTCGTGCCACGTGAAGCCGAACACTTCGCGCAAAGCATCCGCCAAGAGGCGCGGGTCGCTGCCATCGCGCGCAAGGCTGATCACTGATGCGCTATCAGCTGTGTTGCGCGCTGTATAGAGCCTGCCATCAGCGCCGATGTGCAGTTCGCCGTGCCACAGCGTCTGAGCGTCGTGAAAGATGCGCACCGCTTCGCCGTCGCTAGAGACGCGAAACAGACTCTGCTCAGCGGCGACGTACACTGCATTTTCGTCAGCAGCGTAGGCGATGCCAAAAGGCGCTTCGGGCAGCCTCGTCACCAGTTGCGGCGCGCCAAAAAAGCCGCGTCCATCAGGCGGTAAGCGGTACACAGCGCGCTGCGCAGGACTGGTGAAATACAACGCGCCGTCGGGCGCAAAAGCGAGACCGCTAACAGCGGCGAGGTCGCCGTGCGTCTCGAAGTTTTCTAAGATCACCTCAGGGCAGAACGGCGAGTAGGGCAGATCATAGCGATTTTGGCATGGCGGCGCGCTCTGCGCCGCGACAGGCGTGCCGATCAAGCACAGGCTGAGTCCGATGAGCAGCAGCAGACGCATCTCAACTCCCACTGAAATGCTCGCTACAAGCGAGCAGGCCCAGCATCAGCGGTCGCAGTGCTTTCCGATCCGTGCTACTTGTGCAGGTCGGATCGACAAGCTTATCGCGCTGACCGTCACTGTGCGCACAAGGCGCGAGTCTGCGCTGAGCAGTGCATTGTGAAGGCACGACTCGTGGGGGAGAAGGGATCGTCAGCGTTACTTTCCTTCCACGAGCGGCACAACGTGCGTGCGGATGAGGACATCCCAGCGATATTGCTTGCGCACGCGCACGCGCAAGCGATGCGGCGCGTTCGTGTCAAGTGTCGAGATGATAGCAGCGGCAATGTCACGCGGCGCGCCTTTGATAGGATCGAAATAGTAGGCGTCGTTTTGACCTGTGCGGCGCAACGGCGGAATGTCAGCGCAGAAGACAGGGATGCCTGCCAAGCCCGCCTCGATGATCGGAATCCCAAAGCCTTCCTGCGTGCTCGGGAAGAGCAGCGCATCGGCGAGCGTGAATAGATTTGCCATGGTAGCGTCATCAGGCACCAGCTGCTGTTCGCCCTCGCCGCAGGCGTACAGAAAATGCACAGCGTCTTCAACGCCCAGCTCTTGGCGCAGCTTGAGCAGCTCGCCCAGGTAGCCCGGATTGGCAGGACTATGCGGGCCGGGCGGCCCAGTCACCACGAGGCGATAGTCGCGCCCGCTCAGATCGCGTATGGCGTGCAGCACCTTGATGCCAAGCTCGATGTTCTTGCGGCGCGTGATGCGCGCAGGCAAGAGCAGGATGCCGTCGGCGTCTAGCAAGCGCAGGCGCTCAGCCAGCATGGTCATCGTTGGCGTCCAGCCCAGAAAACGCGACGGATCGACGCCCGGCACTACAACAGCGATGTGTTCCTGCGGAATGCCGAGCAGCTCTGCCAGCTCAGCTCGGCGCGATTCGGAGACTGCGACGTAGCGCACATTCGGCCACGGCTGGCGCAGCAAGTCCCACGGCGCTCCGCTGTGCAGCTCAGGCAAGTAATACGCGTTTGTCCACGCCAGATCGTGCGCCCAAGCGATCAGCCGACAGCGACTGCCGTTACCTGCTGAGACGAGCGCTTGCGTGAGCGCCAAGTTTTTATGCAGCGAGGTGATGTTGTGCGCAATGCATACGTCGCAATCTTTCAGAGCATCGTGCAGGCGCTCGCGAATGACGTCTACCAGCTGCCAGAACGCTTCGGTCACTTGCCCTTGATCAAGCTG
>JAGHYP010000112.1 GCA_017743585.1 Chloroflexota bacterium | reverse complement strand
AGATGTGTATAAGAGACAGAAAGTGAGGCGATTGAAGCGGCGCTCAAACAGGTGTATCCAGCGTAAAGATTATTTTTTGAGGAGTGTGCTGTGGCTGCACCGAATATCTGGCTTCTGCAGAGCAAACGCGATATTGACGGCCTGATCGCGGCATTGCGCTATCCCGATCCTGTTGTGCGGCGCGGCGCAGCGGCTGCCTTGCGCGCATTGGGCGCATGGCAAGCTGTGCCCGCTTTGCGAGCCCAGCTGGCGATAGAGAACGATTGGCAAGTCCACGCCGCCATCTCGGCGGCGCTCCAATATCTCGATCACGACCTGCACGTTGAGATCATGATCAGGAATCGCGATGTGAACGGGCTAATCAAGATGCTCAACAGCGCGCGCGCTGAGGACGTGATCACGGCGTGCGAAGCGCTCGGTCAGCTAGGCGACCGACGCGCCGTTGAGCCGCTGATCATGATCTTCCGAAATTTGTCGCAGCCTGCGCGCGTGCGCCTCGCCGCTGCCGAGGCGCTCCTCAAGCTGGAGAGCGCGCCTGCTGTGGTCACGCTTTTGGCGGCGCTGCGCCGCAACGATTGGCAGGTGCGCCGCAACGCTGCCGCTGTACTCGGGCACCTCAAGGCGGTCTGGGCAACTGAGCCGCTCATCCAAGCCTTGAAAGACCCATCGCCAATTGTGGCGCGGACGGCCGCTGCGGCGCTCAAGCACATCGGCACGCCTGAGGCCATCCTAGCCGTCAAGCGCTTCGAGGCGAGTCAGCCGCCTGAGGCAACAGCTGCCGCGGCCAGCAGCACCAGTCGCCTGCGCACGCAGGCAGATGGCTCGCAAGCGCCTGCTGCCAAGCCGCCTGCGCCTGCCGCCAGCGCAGCCGATCCCGAAGTGGATACGCAGCCGCTGCCACCTTGGCCTCAGCCTGAGCCGCGCCGCCTCAGCCCCTTGAAGCGGCTCAGCGCGCCTCTACAGCCTTCTGAAAAGCCGAATAACCTCTAAAAAGCGCCGAGCGACGCCGACCGTCACGCCGAGCCTGACCCACCCCCGACGCCTTCGCCGATCTTCGGCCTGACTCCATCAAGAAATCAAAGTTCGGCTTGACTTTTCGAACGCAGGATCAAAAATCATCAGAAGACGAAAAGGATAGTGTGCTGCGCATCGTATGCTGCTGCGCCTGCCCGCGCCACTGCGCTGCGAGACGCCTGCTCGCCACAGGAGCGGAACGCGCAGCGATCCCGCGCACGGCAGAAGGGCATAAGATCGCGCATTGACGAGACGGAGCATTTGTTGGCGGCACTGGAAAGACGCGGATAAGCCAAGGCCTATATGTCAGCATCAGCGTTTTTAGGTGAGAAGAGCGTCGCGTTCACAGGCGTGCGTCCTGTCAACTTGCGCACGGATTTGAGCGGCATCGCTGAGCTGATTGACCTATGCTTCAGCGTGGACGAGGCGGGGCACGCCACGGCGCGCGAGTTGCGCGCGCTCAGCCAGACGGGCGCGCTGCTCTCGCTTCTGCAGCGCGTGGATCGCCTGCTGGATAGCTTGGGACAAGGCTTTGTCTGGCTAGAGGCAGGGCGCGTGGTTGGCAACGTCTCGATCGCGCCCGCGAACTATCCGCCAGATATGGGCAAGGGCTACGTCATCGCGAATGTGGCAGTGCATCCTGACTTTCGGCGGCGCGGGATCGCCAAGGCGCTAGTGAGCAAGGCGCTGGAGCATATCCAAGCGCGCAACGGCACGTTCGCCATTCTGCAGGTGGAAGCGGAGAATCACGGCGCGCGCGAGCTGTACCGCGCGCTCGGCTTCTACGAAGAGCGGACGTTCATCAAGTGGCAGCGCTCTGCTATGTGGCGCGCGCCGCACAAGCTGGACGAGATGCCGTTCATCACCTTGCGGCAAGGTCACGAGTGGCGCGCCGAGTACGCGCTGGCGCGCTTGGTGCGTCCAAATCGGCTTGGCGGCCTCGGTTGGCTGCGTCCAACGCATCCGCGATTATTTCGTCCATCGCTATGGCGCTCTCTGGGGATGCTCCTCAGCGGGCAGGGCATCGAGCGCTGGATCGTGCGCAGCCCTGATGAGCGCAGCATCCTCGCCGCGCTGTGCGTGCGGACTCAATTCGGGGGCGCGGCGCATCTGGAGCTGTTGGTGCATCCTAGCCAAGCCGGCAAGCTGGAGAAGCCTCTGCTGAATTACGTATTGCGCCGCTTCGAGGGTCAGCATCGCTCGCTTTACATGGAGCATCCTGCCGATGACGTGCTGACAAGCGCGATCTTGGAAGAGTACGGCTTCATGCGGCGTCACACGCTCGTCCACATGCGCCGCGACTTGAGACATGCCTGAGGCTTGGCGCAGCGGCGCACGGTCGCTATCTGGGCGGCGGCGAATCGAAGAAGAGCTGCCACCACAGCTCGAAGTTAGACGGCGCGCTCTCGCGGCGCGCGACGATCTCAGGCGGCAGCGGAGTCGGCGTGAGGATAGGCGTCGGCGTGGTGAGGCGCGGCACAGGCACAACCAACACTTCATTCGGGCGGATCATCTTGCCTTCGCGGCGCGCCCACGCTTCCACGAAGGCGTCGCTGGCGTAGAAATCTAGCTCAGTGCGCAGCGCTGTGGCGCGCGCCTGCAGCGTCTCGATGCTGTAGAGCAGCTCTTGGCGCTGCGCGCTGATTCGACGACCAGCAGCGATGCGCCCGCTGAAATTGATGGCGAGCAACAGCGAGATCGCCAGAATCGCGCCGAAGACAACCTGCATATTAGAGATCGGGCGCGGCGCCGAGCGAGGTCTGCTGCTCGTGCGCACGGGCGCGCTGCGGCTTTGACTCGGCTGTTCGCTCATCGGCTTGCGCTCACAGGCTGGACGTCTCCGAAGCTGGCAGGGCGCTCTGAATCGCGCAGCGCTTTCTGCAGCGCGACGCGATCAATGTAAATGTAAGCGATCAGGTCAACGCCGTTGGTCAACTCAGCGCTGCTGGGCTGTTCAAACGGCACGAGGCGCATCAGGCGCATTAGAATCGGCATCTCTTGCGCCCCCGGCGGCGCGCTGAAGAGCGGCAAGCACACGCCGATGACGCATATTCAGAACCTTGCGCATGGCTAACATCCCCTGACTCGCCACAAGCGAGCGCGCGGCTCAGCCGTGGCGTCGGATGTTTGGCGCGTTCAGATGAGCAAGCTCTCAGCGTCCATCTCGGGCGGCTTGGGAATGCCCATCAATTGTAGAACGGTCGGCGCGACGTTGCAAAGCGCGCCCTCGCGCAGCGGCGGAGAGCTGCCGTCAGGGGTGATCAGGATGAATGGCACGCGGCTCATGGTATGCGCCGTGTGCGGTTGGCCTGTCTCAGGGTCGATCATCAGCTCGCAGTTGCCGTGATCGGCTGTCACAATGACGGTTGCGCCGACCTGCTCGGCGGCTGCCAGCAAGCGCGCCAGTTGCGCGTCAACCGTCTCCACTGCCTTGATCGCCGCCTCAAGCACGCCTGTATGCCCGACCATATCAGGATTGGCATAGTTGATCAGGATGAAATCGTATTGACGGCTCAGGATCGCCTCGATGGTCTTATTGGTGAGCGGAATGGCGCTCATCTCAGGCTTGAGATCGTAGGTCGGCACGTCTGTTGGCGAAGGCTCAAGGTAGCGATCCTCGCCTTCGAACGGCTCATCGCGCTGACCGTTGAAGAAGAAGGTGACATGCCGATATTTCTCGGTCTCAGCCGTGTGATATTGGCGCTTGCCGTGCTTGCTCAGCACTTCGGCGAGGCAAGTTGCCTGCGGCGGGCGCACGAAAGCGCGCGGCGCGCTCACCTCATCGCCCCAGACGCCCATTGTCACAAAGTGCAGGTCGGGCAGCTTCGGGCGCGCGAAGCCCTGAAAGCTCTCGTCCATCAGCGCGCTGTAGATTTGGCGCATACGGTCGCCGCGAAAGTTGAAGCCGATGATCGTATCGCCGGCTTTGATGGTAGCGCGCGGCGCGCCGTCAGCGCCTGTGATCACATAAGGCGGGATGAACTCATCGGTCTCGCCGCGTTGGTAGGCATCTTCAATGGCGGCGATGGCGC
Organism: Chloroflexota bacterium; assembly: GCA_017743585.1. GTDB lineage: Bacteria > Chloroflexota > Anaerolineae > Aggregatilineales > UBA2796 > CP2-2F. Next base: position 4,537 of record JAGHYP010000112.1, on the reverse strand, counting down.
TCGGCGCCGTCCGCTCAGCGTTGCCCTCCACCATCGCGCGGTAGGCGAGCTGCGTGCGCTCCCAGCGCCTATCGCGATCCATAGCGTAGTAGCGCCCGATCACCGTCGCAATCTCGCCGATGCCGACGCTATCGAGTTGCGCCTGCAGCGCCTGCAAGTAGCTCAAGCCTGATTGCGGCGGCGTATCGCGTCCATCTGTGAAAGCGTGCAGCGCAAGGCGCGCGATGCCGTGCCGCCGCGCCATCTCGATCAGCGCGTAGAGGTGCGCAATATGGCTGTGGACGCCGCCATGGCTCACCAAGCCCATCAGATGCAGCGTGTTGCCTTGACTCTCGCGCCCCGCTGCGCGCGCCATTGCCTCTTGCAAGGCGGGGCTGCGGAAAAAATCACCCGTCTCGATCTGCTTATCGATGAAAGTCAGATCAGTGTAGATGACCGTCCCAGCGCCTAAGTTCAGATGCCCAACCTCCGAGCCGCCGATCTGCCCCTTGGGCAAGCCAACTGCCTCGCCCGAAGCGCCGAGCGTGGTTGTGCTGTAGCGTCCGCTCTCCCACAAGCGGTTGAAGGTCGGCACGTTGCCCAGCTTGATAGCGTTCGCCTCGCGCTCATCGCGCAGTCCCCAGCCGTCGAGGATGACCAAGATCACAGTCATGGGGAGAGAATCCTTTCTGGCTCATCAGCGCGGAGTATAGCGCACTGCCCGCGCTTGGCATTGCAAAAGCGTTGCCAAGCGGCGCGTTCTGCGCCACAATCAAGGGCATCCACTGTTCGAGCGAGTTGGTGAGGCATGGCGGTCAAGAAAATTTTGACGTTGAGCAGGCACGAGAAGCTGCTGCGCACCAAATCTGAGCCTATCAAGCGGATCACCAAGCAGGTGAGGCAGCTGGCGCAGGATATCCGCGATACGATCATGGCGAACCCTGCCGTCGGCTTGGCGGCTGTGCAAATCGGCGTGCCGCTGCGCATCTTCGGCGCGCGGATCGGCTATTACAACGCGGACGGCACGGTCGCGGCTAAGGCGGACTCGATCCTGCCACAAATTTTCATCAATCCTGAGCTTGTGGCGGTCAGCGAGGAGACCGAGCGCGACTTCGACGCCTGCATGAGCATTCCCGGCATGATGGGCTACACGCGGCGCGCCAAGCGCTTGACCTTGCGCTGGCTTGATGAAAACGGCGTGCGCTATGAGGGCGAGTTCAGCGCTTGGGACGCGCGCATGATCCTGCACGAGTGCGATCATCTGGAAGGCATATTGTTCCTCGACCGCCTGCCGCTCGAAGACCTATACGTCTATGTGCGCGGCGAAGACGGCGAGACGCGCCCCGTGCCTTACCTTGAAGTGATGCGCGAGGCCAAGGCCAAAACGCTCGCCAAGCTAAGAGCCGAGGCGTAAGGTTCGGCGCGCCGTGCGCTTCCATGCATCACGTTCAGCATTGCCCATGCTGCAGAGCAGAGTTCGAAGCGCTGCTGAGCATCCTGAGCGACGTTGCCTCGAATAGAGCGCGCCGACTCATCTCAAGGCAACGCCTGATCCCCTTGCGCTCATAGCCGATCTGCGCCTTCCGCTGCCCGACCTGATACGCACGCGCCGCTCCGCTTGACACATTTGTCAGATCAAGGTTAGAATGGGCTATGGAGTCATCGCCAAGCCAACGTGCAGCAAGGGCGCGGTCAAGGAACTGCCTGTTGGTAGGTCGCGTGAAGCATAGGTGCTGCGATGTCTGATCGGACAGAGAGTTTGCCTGAGCGTTGGCGCAGTGCGGGCTGGCAGCCGCCTGCCGATCCATCTCTTGGCGAGCAAGCGCGTCGGCGCGCGGAGCAACAGCGCGCTCAGCGACCGCGCGTGCTGCCGCCGACCGATGCCGAGCCCGAACGGCGTGGCGGGTGGTTCACGCCGCGCGAGGCGCTGGAGCGCGTCTCGGCGCTCATCCAGCAAGCGACTCAGGCTGCAGCTGAGCAGGGCGCGCCTGCTAAGGCTGAAGCGCAAGCCTTGCCGCCGAACGCCGCCCGCGCCGATCAAGCCGATTACTCGAGCTACGTGCCGGGCGTAGGCTTCGTCACGCCCGCTGCACAGCCGGCATCAGGGGAAGACGGCCCGCGCGCCGCCGAGCAGCTGAGTCCCGCGCAGGCGATCAGCGTCCCTGACGCTCAGAGCGCGCCAGACCGAACGCAGTCGCTTGCCACTGAGCCCGCTGTGACTGCCGAGCTGAGCGCGCAAGCCACCTCTAAGCCGCCGCAAGCCGAGGCCCCCGCCGCCGCGACCGACTCGATAGCCTCGGCGCCTGCGTTCGACCCTGTGCAGCGCTTCCGCGAGGTAGAGCGTCAGGTCGGCATTCTGCGCCGCAAGTATAAGAGCGGTCAGATCAGCAGAGAGGCAGTTAAGAGCGAGCTGCGCAAGCTGATGATCGAGCTTGACGGCGTCTGGTGGATGGTCGGCTTTGAGACGGACGCTTGGTTCAAGTACGTGGACGGCAATTGGGTTCAAGATACGCCGCCGGGGCTGAGCGCGCGCTCAGGCGATGTGCTCCTGCCTGAGGTGCCTTCCCAGCTACGCGCTCCGAAAGTGGCTGCTGGCGAGCAGAAAGCCGCGACCTCTGAACCATCTGCAGCCTCCTCTGCTGCGCCGCCTGTGCGACCCGACTCGCCCTTGCCCAAGCAGGCGTCCCTTGTTGACGAGCAAGGCACGGTCGTTGGCAGATGGGCATCGCGCTTGCAGGCCGAAGGCGGCGGCTCTGGGCCAACTGTGCCGAATCGCCTGTTGGATGTGACGCAGCCGCACGCTGGCGTTATGGGCGGCGCTACCATGCCGAATCCCGCGCGCGCAGGGCACACCATCCCTGCCGGCTCGCCGATCGCCCTGCAGCAGCGTGCCACAGGGAGCATCCCTGCACCTGTGCCTTCGGCCAACATTCAACCTGATTACCACATCAAGCCACGACTGCGCGACAATCCTGAGCGGCTCGGCGGCTTGATCATAGGCGTGGCGCTCGTCGCGCTCTTCACGACGCTGATCGGCACGTTGTTGGTGATCGTCGGCTCGATCCTCTTTTACATCAGCGTCATCGGGCGCTACGAAGCGCGCATCGCTGCGCTTGGTCAAGCGATTGACGCTGAGTCGCAATCCGTGCGGATTTTTGACGCTTCGGGGCGGCTGATCCACCAGCTGAACGACCCGAATCTCGGCGCGCGGCTGCGGGTCTCGCTCAGCGAGATTTCGCCGTACATGATCCACGCGACGATTGCCACGGAAGATAAGCGCTTCTACGAGAACCCGGGCTTCGATCTGATCGCGATGTTCCGCGCCATTCTGCAGAACTTCGTCAGCGGCGAGACGGTCAGCGGCGCTAGCTCGATCACGCAGCAGCTGGTGCGCGCCAAAGTGCTGGACGCAGGCGCGGCGCTCGACCGTTCAGTTGGGCGCAAAATTGACGAGGTGATCGTCGCCTCTGAAGTTCACCGCCGCTACAGCAAGAGCCAGATTCTTGAGTTCTATCTGAACACGGTCTATTACGGCAACTTGGCTTACGGCGTCGAGGCAGCCGCGCAGACTTATTTCAAGAAGTCCGCCAAAGACTTAAATTTGGCAGAGGCATCTTTCTTGGCGGGCTTGGTGCAAGCGCCGGCGACCTACGATCCATCGATTCGCCCGCCGCAGGGGCAGGATCCGGCGTGGCTCACCCGCATGCGCGAAGTGCAACGCCTGATGGTGGAAGCCGGCTGCATCCGCATGGAGCACGCCCCGTATAACGGCGCGCCGTTCTGCATCACGCAGAATCCGGTTGATCAAAGCCCTGCTGCCATTGCGTCGTCCCTCTCGGGCAACGTGGCGCAGACTGCGACCGTGATCGCCAACATGCTCGATTTCCGCCCAACTCACGGCGAGATGATCTATCCGCACTTTGTAGTCTACGTTCGCCAATTGCTCGAGGCGCAATTCGGGCAGGACGCGCTGTACAGCTCAGGCTTCAACGTTTACACGACCATCGATCCGCGCATTCAGGACATCGCTGAAGCGGCAATCAAGCGACAAATCGCAGGCCTAGCAGCGCGAAACGTGCGCAACGGCGCGCTCTTGGCGGTCCGACCTAGCGACGGCGCGATCTTGGCAATGGTCGGCAGCGTTGACTTCAATAACGCTCAGATTGACGGGCAGGTGAACGTGACGCTCTCGCCGCGCCAGCCTGGCTCAACGCTCAAGCCGTTCATCTACCTGGCGGCAATGGAGCGCGACGCGCAAAATCGCTACTGGACGCCCGCCACGGTCATTTGGGATGTGCAAACGTGCTTCGGCACGCAAGCGCAGCCGTACTGCCCGCGCAATTACGATAACGCCTTTCATGGCCCGCAGTCTGTGCGCTCGGCGCTGGCGAATTCCTACAACGTGCCTGCTGTGAAGGCGCTCGCTTACACAGGCATTGAGCGCTTCAAGGCGCTAGCGGGACGAGTCGGCATCAATTTCCCGCTGACGCAGCCTGAGCAGGCGGGCTTGGCGACGGCGCTCGGCGCGGCCGAAGTGACCATGCTCGATCCTGTCTCT
>JAGHYP010000111.1 GCA_017743585.1 Chloroflexota bacterium | reverse complement strand
GATTTTGGGAATTGGATTGATCGCAGTGATGATCGGGCGCAGCAAAGCGCTCGCCGTCGTGCTGATGCCGATCAGCAAGCCGAGCGCGATGCCCAGCAAGCCGCCTAGCAAAAAGCCGAGCGCGATGCGCAGCAAGCTGATGCCCAGCTCTTGCCAGAGCCGCCCGCTCTCCAACATCCGCTGCAGCTCGACCACTACTTGTGAAGGCTGCGGGATGAAACGCCGATCCAGCCAGCCTTGCGCCACAGCCAACTCCCACGCTCCGATCAAGATGAGCGGCGAGACGACAGAGAGCCAACGTCTGCTCACGGCGCGTTCCTCGTCAGTTCACTCAATTGGTTCACTTAGTTCACTCGAGCCTCGTTTGAGCTGATCGAGATTATAGCCATCAGCCGAGCCGAGCGCCGATGATCGCCCTGTGCCCGTTCAGGAAGTCGCGGATGGCTTGCGCGGCCCTGCCCGCCAATTGCACCTGTTGTGGCACGTACAGTCCGTCGCCCGTGCCGATGGCGATCCCGTCACCGTGAGCGATCACCTCGCCTGGCTCGGCGTTGCCCGCACGCACTGTGACCGAGTCAGGCGCTGCGGCGGGCAAAATCTTCAGAAGCTGCCCTCGCCAAGCTGTGTAGGCGATTGGATACGGGTAGTAAGCGCGCACTTGCCGCGCAATGCTGAGCGCCGAGTCCGTCCAGTTGATCAGGCCGTCTTCCTTTTTGAGCATTGGCGCGTAGGTGTGCGCAGCGTCATCTTGTGGCTGCGGCGCGATCTTGCCGCTCAAGTAATCGCGCAGCGTCTCGATCAGCAGCTCGCCGCCGAGCGCCGCCAGTTTGTCGTGCAGCGTTTGCCCTGTCTCATTCGGCGCGATCGGTATGGCGCGTTGCCGCAATACATCGCCCGTGTCTAGGCCTGCGTCCATCAGCATGATGGTGACGCCTGTCTCAGAGTCGCCTGCGCGAATGGCGGCTTGGATCGGCGCCGCGCCGCGCCAGCGCGGCAACAGCGACGCATGGACATTGATGCAGCCGTAGCGCGGCAGCTCCAGCACGTCCTGCCGCAGAATCTGCCCAAAAGCGGCGACCACGATCAGATCGGGCGCATAGGCTTGCAACTGCTCGAAGACACCCGGCTCGCGCAACTTTTGCGGCTGCAGGATCGGCACACCGTGCGCCAAAGCGACCTGCTTGATAGGCGGCATCTGCAGCTTCTGGCCGCGTCCAGCGGGCCGATCAGGCTGAGTCACGACGCATACCACAGCGAACTCGGGCGCTTCGAGCAGCGCGCGCAACGCCGGCACGGCGAACTCGGGCGTCCCCATGAAAATGACGCGATATGGCACAGCTCACCGCTCTTTCTTCGGATAGAGCGCAGCAAGGACGAGCAAGCTGCTCAGGATGAGCGCGGCCGTGAAAGCGAAGCCCGCCACAGCCGACCAATTCAAGGCGTTGACGATCAATATGCACGGCAAACCGACGCCAATTGCCACCAAGTTCAGCAGGCGGCGCGGCACATGAGCGAACAGACGCTGCGGATTCATCACCGGGCTCTCAGATGAGCGTTTTGGGCAAATATAGTCGCAAATGTAGTCACAAACAAAACGACCTGCCAAGCGATCGTGGCAGGTCGCGTGTGGACGCGGAGGGATTCGAACCCTCGACCTCTACAGTGCGATTGTAGCGCTCTCCCAGCTGAGCTACGCGCCCGTATAGCGCTGGTGTAATCGTAGCCGATTTGCAGCAGATCGTCAAGGGCAGGTCTGGGAAGGCGTGTGTGCTATACTACTTCAGGTTGAAGAAAATCACGAGATAGCTGAGATAGCCGAGGAATCTCATGCGCAGCTCGCAAGCCGCCATACTTCTGACGTGTCTGATGCTTGCGGCGTGCAGCGGCGCGCCTGCTGCCACGCCTACCCCGCCCCCCGATCCGCGCGCGCTGCTCAGCGCCGCCGCCGCCGATATCCAAACTGCGAGCGCCTTGCGCTTCAAGCTCCAGCTGACAGGCGCGCCCGCCTTCATTGACGACGCAAACCTGATCTCCTTCAACAGCGCCGATGGCGTTTACGTCGCGCCTGATAAGGTCAGCGCGCGAGTGAGCGCTGCCGTCGGCGGCGTGGCAGGGCAGATCGACATCGTGGCAGTCGGCAATGAGCAGTACATGAAGCACGCCCTGCTGACGGCGAACCGCTGGCTGAACATGCAATTTTCGCCCGGCTTCAACGCCGATCAGCTGATTCGCGGCGAGCTGGGCATCAAATACGCGCTCAACGCGCTCACTGACCTGACCTACAACGGCGTGGTGGATTTGTTCGGCACGCGCGTCCATCACATCAGCGGCAAGGCGAGCGTCGCCGATATCAGCGCGGTCACAGTCAACCTGATTCGCGGCACGGGCATTGCCAACGCCGAAATTTACATCAACGCCGAGAACGGACGAGTCGAGCGCATTGTCCTTGTGCAGCCTGAGACAGCCGGCGCGCAGCAGCCTGAGCCGACGACGTGGACGATGGAACTTTTCGACTACAACGATCGCTCGATCAGCGTGGAGGTGCCGCAAGTGGAGCGCTTGCCGACTGCTGCGCCGAGCGTCCTAGGCGCGCCTGATGCGCTGCCGACGCTATCACGCGAGGGGACACAAGCGCCATGACTAATGTCCTGATCGAGGCGCCGAGCGCGCTACAGACTGAGACGCCGATCAACGCGCACCTGAGCGAGCGCCGCCGCCGATTGATCATCGCATTGGTGCTGGTGCCGGTCTTCGTCGGCTCTATAGACCTGACCATTGCCTCAGCGATCCTGCCTGAGGTCTTGATCAAGCTGAACATCCCTATTGACACCAATCTCGGGACGGCAGCTTGGGTAGTGACGGGCTACTTGCTGGCTTACACGATCAGCATGGCACTGATGGGGCGCTTCTCGGATATGGTCGGCAGGCGCGGCGCGTTTTTGGCGTGCCTTGGGCTGTTCATCATCGGCTCGTGGTGGGTGGCGACGGCGCACTTGTTTCCGACGGCGCTGCTCAACGACGTGGCACGGCGCTATCTCGGCTTGCGCCCTGACCTGAATCAGCTGACGCTATTGGCGGTCGTCATCGGGCGCGTGATTCAGGCGCTCGGCGCGGGCGCGGTCGTGCCTGTCAGCCTCGCGTTGGTGGCAGATCTGTATCCGCCCGAGCGCCGCGCGGCAGCGGTCGGATCCATCGGCGCGATGGACACGCTCGGCTGGGTGCTCGGTCACTTGTATGGCGGCGTGATGGTCGGTTTTTTTCAGCAGCACGGCGAGGCGATTCGGCTGTGGCTGGCAGGGCTCGGTCTGGCGCTGCCCGCCCCTGATTGGCGCACGCTGTTCTGGATCAACGTGCCGCTTGGCGCCTTTGCATTCGTGCTGATGCTCTTCGCGCTGCGCGGCGTGCAGCATCCGATCAGTCCGGGGCGCCTCGATCTGATCGGCGCGCTGTTGATCGCGGCTGCGCTGACCTGCCTTGTGCTAGGGCTTGGCGGCAACACGGACGTGACAGGCGCGACCAGCCTACGGGCGCTTGAGGCGCAAGCGAGCCAATCGCCGTACAACTTGCCGTTGTTAGCGGCCGCGGCGGCGCTCTTCGGCGTTTTTCTGCTGTGGGAATGGCGGCAAGCGCATCCGATCCTAGAGCTGCATCTGTTCCGTCAACGCGCTGTGAGCGCCGCTACGCTCACCAACTTGCTGATCGGATTCCTACTGATGCTTGGCTTAGTCAGCGTGCCGCTTTTGATCAACCTGCGCGCTGAAAACGCCAGCGCTGAGGCGATCGCGCGCGCCGCTGAGCGCGCAGGGCTGTTGCTCTCCACGCTGACCATACCGATGGCGTTGGCAGCAGTGCCTGGCGCTTGGCTCTCAGGCAGGATTGGCTTTCGAGGCACGACGCTGAGCGGCATCGCGCTGGCGATTGTCGGTTTTGCGCTGGCAGGCGGCACATGGCGCGCTGATACGTCTGAGCTGGTCATGAGCGCGCAGCTGACGCTGATCGGCATCGGGCTAGGCCTGACCATCGCGCCAATTGGCACGGTCGTGATCAACGCAGTGGGCGCAGCCCGGCGCGGCGTCGCCTCTGCGCTCGTGCTGATCATGCGCTATCTGGGCATGACTATCGCCATTCCGAGCATGACGACGTATGCTTTCAGCCGTCTGAACTACTTGGTCAGCCTAGCGCGCGAGTCATTCGCGCCCGATTGGACGGCTGAGCAGATTCAGCGCGAGTCGGTGCGCGCCTACTTCGACTCTGGCGTGACGGTCATTGCCGAGATGCTGTTGATCGGCGCGCTGATCGGCGTCCTAGCGCTCCTGCCTGCGCTTTGGCTGCGCACAGCACAGCCGAAAGCGACGTATGCTGAGAGCGGCGCGCGCGATGCTCAACTGGAGCGCTGATCGTGAGCTTGAGTGCTGATCGTGAGCTTGCGCTCAGCCACGACGCCTGCGCACAGCGACGCGAGCCGCTCCAAAGCGCCCGCACAGCACATTTGACACTTGGACATTGCCTCGCGGCGGCGCAGAGGGCGCGCCGAGCTTTCTGCAGATAGCGTCAGGCAGTCCAAGCGGCTGCAACGCCTGCTGTGCCAGCTCACACATCTGTGCCAAATGCGCTCATGATGTCATGGGAATCGCACAATCTTAGCTATCTCTTAAAGCTGACTTAAATAACTCTCTCATCAACCTTAACTTGCCATAGCTATGCTTTACGGCGTGCAGCAACGTAAGCTGCTATGCGAAAGTCAAGGTACACAGGAGATGCATAGAACATGAAGGTCCGTATCATCGCGCTGTTCGCTTTGCTCGCGATCTTGGTTGCGCCGATGGCGGCAATCAACGCGCAAGGCGGCAAGACAATCGTGGATATCGCCGCTGCGAACGACAACTTCACCACGCTAGTGGCTGCGGTGAAGGCCGCCGGCCTCGTTGAGACGCTGCAGGGTGCTGGTCCATTCACGGTCTTCGCGCCGACCAACGAGGCGTTTGCCAAGATCCCAAGCTTCGTGCTGGATTACCTGCTCAAGCCTGAGAACAAAGACTTGCTCACGCGCATCCTGACCTACCACGTGCTGCCCGTCAAGGCGATGGCTGCCGACGCCATGGGCTTGGTCGGCAAGACTGCCAAGACTGTGGAAGGCGGCGAGGTCGCGTTCACCATGCTCGGCGATGCGCTGCTGATCAACAGCGCCAAGATTGTGGCGACCGACATAGAGGCGAGCAATGGCGTGATCCACGTCATTGACGCGGTCATCCTGCCTGAGATCACCTTGCCCGAAGTCGATCCACTGGCTGTGACGGGCAACATCATCAGCGCCGGCAGCTCGACTGTCTTCCCGCTCACGCGCCGCATGGCGGACCTCTTCCGCAATGAAGGCTTTGCCGGCAACATCGAGGTGGCCTCGGTTGGCACGGGCGCAGGCTTCGAACGCTTCTGCAAGGCAGGTGAGACCGATATCTCCAACGCCAGCCGCCCGATCAAAGCCAGCGAGCGCGATGACTGCGCCAAGATCGGTCGTGAGCCTGTTGCTGAGTTCTACGTGGCGATTGACGCGCTGGGTGTGGTTGTTTCGAAGGACAACGACTTCGTGGACAACCTGACCAAAGAGCAGCTGGCTCAGATTTTCAGCGGCGAGCTGAAGACGTGGCGCGATGTCAATCCGTCGTGGCCTGCTGAGACTATCCGCCTCTTCAGCCCTGGCACAGATAGCGGCACGTTCGACTACTTCGTCGAGGAAATCTTCAAGAAGGATGCCACTAAGATCATCAACGCGCCCGGCATTCAGCTGAGCGAGGACGATAACGTGCTGGTTGAAGGCGTCGCCAACAGCCGTTTCGCCATTGGCTACTTCGGCTTCGCTTACGTCCTGCCGAACTTGGACAAGATTCGCCCAGTGCGGATTGAAGGCGTGGAAGCGAACGAGGCGAACGCCGAGAGCGGCGCTTATCCGCTGTCACGTCCGCTGTTCATCTACAGCACGCCCGCTATCATGCAGGAGAAGCCGCAGGTGGCTGCTTTCATCAACTTCTACGTGACCAACGTCCGCAGCCAGCTGGGCAGCGCGCGCGAGAACATCAACTACTTCCCGGTCAGCGATGACGCTACCAATCTGAACAAGCTGGTGTGGCTGGCAGCTGTCGGCGAGTAGGTAAGCCTATCTGAGTCTCGAATAGTGAGCGTTTCGCGCCTTGCGTAACGCTCACTATGTCTTTTTGCTGAGTTCGCTCGAGCAATAACGCGCTTTGAGGAGCGATTTTCCCTATGACTATTGAGGTACCTACCGGGACAATAGCTTTCCGAACTGCTGCAGATCGCCTATCTAGCATAACGGACGTCTCAGCGAGCCTGAACAAGCGTCCGCGCCCCTTCGAGGATTTCATCCGCTTGACTTTGTTCCTTTGCGGCTTGGTCTCAGTGCTGACCACAGTGGGCCTCGTGGTGGTGCTTTCGACAGAGGCGATCAATTTCTTCACGCGCTACGGCTTTCGCAGCTCTGAGCAATTGCTGGTGGCACCAGTTGATGCCGAGTCAACTATCATCCAGCTCGACGGCACGGGCACACAGCCGCGCGTCGGGCAGGTTATTCGGGTGAATGAAGAGCACATGCGCGTGGTGCGCATTATCAGCGCAGGTCGCCCGACAGTGCTGGAAGTGGAGCGCGGCGTGCTGAACACGCGCCCTGAGCCGCATGGCGCTAATGCCACAATGTTCTTGGGTGAGCAGGTGAGCGTGATCGAATTCCTGACGGGCACGCGCTGGGTGCCGCAAGGCGCTGACTTCGGCGTTCTGGCGCTGGTGATGGCAACTTTGATCACCAGCACAGTCGCGATGCTTGTGGCAGGCCCGATTGGATTAGGCGCCGCTATTTTCATCAGCGAGTATGCCAGCGCACGGCTGCGCGCCATCTTGAAGCCAATTTTGGAGATTTTGGCTGCCATCCCGACAGTCGTCTACGGTTACTTTGCGCTCACGCTGATCACGCCGGCCTTGCGCAACATTTTTTGGCAGAGCGAAGTTGGCGCTTATAACCAACTCTCGGCGGGCTTGGCGATGGGGATTATGATCATCCCGACCATCGCCTCGGTGAGCGAAGATGCGCTGAGCGCAGTGCCGCGCAGCTTGCGCGAAGGCAGCTACGGCCTTGGCGCCACACGGCGCGAGACCGTCTTCCGCGTCTTGATTCCTGCAGCGCTCTCTGGTATCCTCGCCGCGTTCATTCTAGGCATCTCGCGCGCCGTCGGCGAGACAATGATCGTAGCAATTGCCTCAGGCGCCGGCCCGAACTTTGCGCTCAACCCGTTGGAAGCCGCTGAGACCATGACGGGGCACATCGCGCGCATCAGCACAGGCGATCTCAGCTTCAACTCAGTGGACTACAACAGCTTGTTCGCCATCGGCCTGACGCTGTTCATCATCACACTTGTGCTGAACCTGATCAGCAACTTGATCCGCCGGCGTTTTCGTGAGGTCTACCAATGAGCGATCAAAGCTCGCTGAAGCCCAGGCGAGCCGTTCTCGATCCATTGCAAGCCAAGCGCGGCCTGCCTTTCTGGGCATTGACCCTAATCTTGCTCGGCTTTGCAGCGCTGATCGTTGCAGCATGGTTGCTGGCGCCTTGGGTTGCTGAGGATGATACAGCGGCACCGGTTGGGGTACAGCTCATCAACGGGTATGGCATGCGCGATTTCGCGCCGTTATGGCTGATCCCATTCGGCGCTTTTCTGTTGGTTTACGCTGCCCTGCCGCGCGCCTTGTATCCCTATCTGCAGCTATTGAGCGTGCCCTTCCGCTTGCTGCCCGCTTTGTTTGGAATCGGCAGCCTGAATGTAGTGCGCATAGCGCCTTTCCCGCCTGCGCTCAAAGAGCGGTTGCGCGTGCCTTTCCCGCCTGTGCTGCGCATTTTGTACTTCATCGCCCTGTTCCTCAGCATTCCGCTTCGCTTGCGCTCTGCCCGCTACATCCCGCCGCCGATCTCCGCCAGAGCGGCTCGTAACGCAGCGCTGATCATGCTGCTCAGTTTGCTGTATTTCTGGCTGTATCACGGGCAAATCCTGCCAAGTCTGCTTGATGCGCTAGCGGCGCTGGGCACTGGCTTCTGGGTCGTCTTTGCGGTCTGCCTTGGCGCGCTGAACATTTGGCGCATCACGTCTGAGGAAGCACAGCCGATGGAGATCCCCGATCTGCCCGTCGCCGACTCGCAAGCCTCAGGGGCAGAGCGGAAAACGCTGATGCCGCCCGAGTCAGCGCTGGCGCGCACCTTGCGCTCGCGCCGCGTGGCCGCAAGCTTGTGGCAGGCTGCGTTCTTCGTGGCGAACATTGTCGGCCTTATCGCCTTGCTCGTGCTGTTGCTGAACATTATCAACCAGTCGTTCGGCTATGTTTTGGTTAATTACACAATCAAGCCTTCCGAACTCAGCCCTGATAAGCCGCTGAGCGAGCTGAGCGAAGCAGAGCTAGCGCGCTTGCTCGAAGATAAGGTCAGTCGCAATCGGCTGCGCACCATTGTGCGCGATAACCTGCTTGGGCGGCAATTCTCACAGATCAGGCTTTCAGGCGCGCAGGTCATCAACATTTTCCCTGAGCTTGCCTTCGATGCCGCTAGGCCTGACCAAACGTTCAGCCGCGCTCTAGGCGATAAGCGCTTCAGCGCGCTGAACG
>JAGHYP010000110.1 GCA_017743585.1 Chloroflexota bacterium | reverse complement strand
GTGCCGAGTGACACGCCCGTGCCAACTAACACGCCAGCACCAAGCACGCCCACGCCAACTCCAACGCTCGTGATGCCAACAGCAACAGTTAATCCTGGCGTGCCGTGCGGACCAGCGCTCATTGGGCTAGCACAGGGCTTGTTGGTGCGCACCACGCCGCTCTACTGGGCGCCGCGCAAGGACGCCACTAGCACCTTCGTGGTGGAAGCCGGCAAGACCTTCTGGGTGTTAGGCGTGGATAGCACGCGCAGCTTCTACAAGATCGTCCTCGCCTGCAAGACCTACTGGGTGCCGATCGAAACGCTCGTGCCGAATCCTGACGATGTCTGGCGCGGCGCGCCGCTGCCAACGCAAGTGGTCAACTAGCGCACATATCTCACGCTTTCGTCTATGTTGCCGCGACATGCAGCGCGTCGCGGCAACTGTTTTTCTCTCAGCTCGGGCTGACTCACCGAGCGCGACGCTCAGCTTGCGCCCAGGCGAGAGCGGAGTTAACCTTGTGCTGAGCGAAAACGCCGAGCAAGAATTGAAGATGCGCTGCGCTTTTGGCTGAGCGCCTATCCCTCGTGAGGAGCTGCGCGATGCCTGTTCGCATCGAATGGTACGATCCTGAAACTCCAATCGTCCTCTCAACGTTTGTGGGCGATATCACGCGCGCTGAAGCCGAGGAAGCCATCGCCACATACATTGGCTTCCTCGATAACGCTGAGCGGCAGGTTCACTTCATCTCAGACGTGCGCTCAATCGGGAAGACGAGCGGCTTTGCCCTCTCTGAGCTCAAGGCGCTAGCGGATTTGCTGCAGCATCCTCGATTCGGCTACGTTGTGGTGGTTGGCAGCAAGCCTACTGTTCACTTCGCTCTGAAAGTTCTCGCTAAGCTTTTCAACTTGCGCTACACGCCTTTTGGCGATGTTGAGGAAGGGGCGCGCTTCCTGCGCGAGGTTGCCCGCATTCACAGCCTGTAGAGGCTTCGCGCCGCTGATCCGCCAGCGGTTGAGCAATTGAGCAGGAGAGATGAGCGATGGAGAGTCCGCCTGTTCTCTTCTTAGTCTTGGCGGGCGTCGGCGCGCTCGGCCTGCTGGTCACGGCGGCGATCACGCCGCTCCTGCTGCGCGCGACCACGGCGCTCGAGGCGCTCAGCGTCGTGGCAGAGAGCCTCGGCGACGCGCTCGGCATGCAGCGCTTCTTCCGAGTCGGCTGCCCGCTGATCGTGATGAGTGCGCTCGGCGCCTGCTTGCTAGGGGCGGCGCTGCTGCTGGTGCGCCTGCTCGCGCCAGCCGGCTGATCAGCGCGCGAGCTGAATCAGTCCACTGCCTCGGCGAAGGCGTCTAGCCTATCGGCGCCGAATGGCTGCAGGGGCTGCGCGGCGAAATCGCGCACAGCCTCGTAGGAGAGGTAAGTGACCAGCTCGCGCAGCGGGGCGGGCTGCATCAGGCTGAAACAAGGGCGCGCGATCTCTTGGAAAATGCGCTCGCGGCGCGAGTCGGGCGCCACGAGGTGAACGCGAGTCGCGGCTTGCGGCTGAAGGCTGAAGAGATCTGCGATGCGCAACAGACCGAGATAGATCGAGTAGCTGTGTTCGATCTCAAATGCGCGCGCGATTTGAGAGTCCTGCAGCCAGAGCATGTCGAAGCGCTCGAGGGTCTCGCGCGTCAGCAGGTCTAGGTTGAGCCCGTCGAGCGAGTCGAGCATCGGACGGCGTTTCGCGCGCCATTCGCGGAAGACGACCGGGCGATCTTCGTGCGGAATCCAGATCGCGTAGCCCATCTTAGCGCCCGCCTCTGCCAGCAGCGCCTGCACGCGGACTGTCTCGCGACCTTCAATGTTGCTATAGAACAAATCCTCAATGTGCATGTCGTGCAGGTCAGGCATGGCAACAATCAGGTTGCTTCCGTCGTTGCGCGTCAGGCGGCGCGCTAGGAGCGCCTGATAAGCCGCTTGATCGTAAGGCGTCTCCTGCCCTGACTCGGCATGGGCGCGCAGGAAAGAGGCGAGGAGCGCGCCGTCGGCGTTGCTGAGGGGCGTGAGCGTGGTGCGCAGCGTCGGGATGGCGGTCGCCATGCTCGGATCGCGCGAGCGCGTGAAGCTGAGCGCGTTCCACAACCGATTGTGCGCGAGCGGCACGCCCTGCGCGAGCGATAGCCAGACCGTCGGCTGGACGCGCACTTGCCGGCCGTGTACCGCCTGCACTTCCAAGACGCCGATCCAGCGCGCGAGCGCGGGGAGATAGGCGATCAAACAATCGCCGCGCTGCAGGGCCGCCAGCGCCGAGGCGCGTCCAGCGGGGAAGGTCAGGCTGCCTGCGAACGATTCATACGCGCTCGGCGAGAGCAGGACGAGGTAATATGCCATCCGCTGAAGCGTGCTCCTTTCCAGCTGATCTCTTCTACGCGAAATCTACGTGAATAAATATAGCCTATTCGGGCGCTGTGCCTTCGCTGGCGTGCCGACCGAATTACGGCCGAGCGGCTCGGCTGACCCAATCAGCAATTCCGCTTGAATTGCGCTGTGATCGGCAACGAGTCTGCAGCCTGCCGAGGCATTTTTCGCGCCGAAGCGCCCCCAAGCTACCTGAATCGGCGATTCTAGGCTATAGTCTTGAGCGACCTGAGCATCATCGGCAGGAGAGAGCACTCTCATGGCGACCAACTCGCGCACATGGTTTTACAACGAGCCCGAGCGCCGTCCCTACTACATCGAAGAGCGCGTGAACCACACGCTTTGGGCGATGCGCTTCAGCAATATCTACATGGATTGCGTCAGCGCAGAGCCGCCTTTCCGCATGGAAGGCAAGTGGAACAACATCGCGCTCACCATGGAATGGATTCCGAACACCTACCTGCGCCTGACCGCCAGTGAGGAGAACAAAACGCTGGTCACGGGCTTCTCGCAGATGCTGCAGATGCCGCCGCTCTTCAGCTACGTGGACGAGAACGGGGCGTTTGTGGTGGAGTGGTGGCGCACTGAGGAAGGGCAAAAGCGCCTTCAAGAAGTGCAGGGCAAGCCGAACTGCACGCGCCTGAAGACTTACAAAAGATGAGCGCCGCAGGCGAGCCGAAGCGCATTTTCACGGTTGATCTCGCGCAGGACGTGCGCGCCGTGACGGCGATGGCAGATCATCTGACGCCGTATATCTATGAGAGCGAACTCTACGGCATGTTGAGCGATCCGAGCCTGCCGCGCCTGACGCTCGGCGGCTTGCTGATGCGCCTTGCGCGCTTGAATGCGCTGCGCGATCAGCTCTCGCCCTCGCAGCAGGCGGCGGTTGAGGCGGCGCAACGCAAGCTGGACGAGGTGCGGCGCGCTTGGGCAGTTCACTACGAAGGCAAATTGCGGCAAGAGCTGCAAGCGCGCATTGGCGCGTTGGAACACTTCGCCCGCGAGTGCGCTGAGCGCTTGCGCGCTTGCGCCGATAACTATCCTTCGGCGATGGAAAAGCGCGTCATAGTCGAGCATCTGCGCGACGCCGCGCTTGAGGTCAACGTGCTGGGCGATGATCTGAAAAGCCGGCTGGCCGCGCTTGATAACGCGATCAGCCGCTGCATCGAGAAAGGCGAGTTCTGCTGGAGCGAGCGGGTGCAGCCCGCCTATCCGCCGCAGAAATTCTGGTTTCTCTACGCGCGGGTGCGCAAGCCTGGCGCCAAGTGAGCAGCCTCGGCGTGCCTGTTCGCCTTTGCAAAGCGCGCGTCGAGACCAAAGCGGCAGGCATTGCCTCGAAGAACGGCGACAGTGCTTGGTGCGCCGCCGCGCAATGCGCTACAATCTCGCAAGGCGCACGCGCGATCCCCGCGCTTCGCTCTGAACACATGGAGTCGCTGAACGATGGATAAAGAGACCTTGATCAAGCACCTGAATGACGACCTCGCGCACGAACTCTCCGCCATCATCCAATACCTGACCTATGCCGCCAAAGCCTACGGGCCGTATCGTCCGCAATTGGCGCAATTCTTCCTCTCGGAAATACACGATGAGCAGCTGCACGCGCAGTACCTTGCCAACAAAATTGTGGCGCTCGGCGGCGAGCCGACGACCGTGCCTGCCCCCGTGAAGGAAGCCAAGACCAATCGCGAGATGGTTGAGGCGGTCTTGGAAGCGGAGACAGACGCGGCGCGCCGCTATACACAGCGCGCGCAAGAGGCGGCGGCCTTCGGCGACGTCGGCCTGCAAGTTCAGTTGGAAGAGATGGTGCGCGATGAGAGCGTTCACCGCGACGAGACAGCGCGCATCCTGACCGACTGGACGCTCTAGCGCCTCGCTATGGAGTCGCTGTAGCCCTTGGCACAGGCGTCTGCCGCTGCGATTCGAGCGGGATGCGCAGCGGCACGCTGCCTTGCGGGATGCGAATCCGACCCTCTTTGAGCGCTATGCAGCGGTAACCATCAGGGCGCCGCCCCGCCGCTGTGAAATCCACGATGTAGCTGTACCAATCATCAGGGCGCAGCTCGATCTCCAGCCGCTGACCATCCGCCACGCGCTCGCGAATCACCTCGCCCGTGCGCTCATTCGTCAAGCGGATGGCGATCGCGCCGCCGCACTCAGAGCGATTCTCGAAGATGACCAGCGCACGCCATGGCGCGCAGGCGCTTACAGCCAATAGCGCGCCCAGCAAGCACATCAGGCCTAGCCGCATCTCACAAATTCAGCCTCTTGAAAATCCGCTCAGGGATATTGCGGATGACCAGCATGATCCACATCCAGAAGGACGGCACGTAAAGGATATCCTCGCCCCTGAGCATCGCGGCGTAAATGCGCTTGCCAACCTGCGCAGGCTCGGCGAAGAGCGCGTTCTTCTTCATGTGCGCCGTCATCGGGGTGTTCACGAGGCCCAGCTTCACAGTCAGCACGGAGACGCCGACCTTCGCCAAGCGGTTGCGCACGCCGCTCATGAAAATTGCCACGGCGCCCTTTGCCGCGCCGTAGATGTAATTGCTGCCGCGCCCGCGCTCGCCCGCCACTGAGCCGATCACGGCCAAACAGCCTTGTCGCTGCGCTTCGAAGTGATTGGCGAGCAGCGTGATCAGCGAGATGTAGCTGATCGCATTGATGTGGAATAGCTCAAGCGTGGCGGAGACGCTCTGCTGCGCTGTCTTTTGGTCGCCGAGGACGCCGTGCGCGATCAAGACCGCGTCAATGCCGCCCAGCGCCTGCCGCGCCGCCTCGATCAGCGCTGCGTGCGTGCTCAGATCGGCGAGGTCAGCCACATAGGTCTCAACCTTTGCCGCGCCCAATACCCTCAGGTCGTCTGCTGCCGCCGCTAACCTCTCCGCGTTGCGCGCCACAAGGAAGAGCGCAGCCCTGTCAGCGGCAAAGCACCGACTCACCTCGTGCGCAATGGCCGACGTCGCGCTGATGATCATGACCCTCATGGAGAATGCCTCACTTGCCGCTCTGAGCTTGCCCCGTCACGCGCCGCCAGAAGCTGGATGAAAACTTGGGATCAACGTATTGGCTGAACGCACGCCAGTTCGGGAAAGATGCCTCGAACATTTGCGGCGACATGCGCGCATCTTTGGCGGGGTATAGCGCGCCGCCGCATTCGCGCACAATCTGGTCGAGCCGATCCAGCAGGCGCAAGGTCGGCGCGCCGCGATACGGAAAATCCAGCGCTAAGGTCACGCCAGGGCGCGGAAACGACAACATGCCCGGCGACTCGACATCGCCGAAGACCTTCAGCACGGCAAGGAAGGAGACAACGCCTGAGGCGCTGATCTGGCGCAAAATTTCCTTGATTGCGCTGCGGTCGTGAGCGCGCGGCACGACGAATTGGTACTGCAAGAAGCCCGCCTTGCCGTAAAGACGATTCCAGTCGTCGATCACATCCAGCGGATAGAAAAACGGATCGTACGGCACGATCTTATGCTGCACTTTGCCCAGCGGCGCGCGGTAGTACACCTCGTTGAAGGCGCGCACTGTGAGCAGGTTCAAAGCGAAGGGCGGCAGATCGAACGGCATCGTGAGCAACGTCCTAGGCGCGGCGCTTTTATCAGGCAGCCGAGCAAGCCATGCGTTGTTGCCGCGAATGAAAATGCCGCGCCCTAGCTTATCGCCGCCCGAGACACAATCCACCCAAGCGACTGTGTACTCATACTCCTTGTCAGAGTCCTCGCTGATGGCGAAGAACTCATCAATGTTGCCGAAGCGGATTTTCTCTTGCGCGATGTACGGGCCCGGAATGCGCCGCAGCTTGAACTCTGCCCAGAGAATCAAGCCCGTCAAGCCTAGGCCGCCGATGGTGGCGCGGAACAGCTCTGCGTTCTCGGTCGGCGAGCAGATCAAGCGCGAGCCATCTGAGCGCAACAGCTCGAAGCGCGTCACATGCCCGCCAAACGTGCCTGCCACGTGATGATTCTTGCCATGCACGTCGTTAGCGATGGCACCGCCGACCGAGACGTACTTGGTGCCCGGCGTCGTCGGCAGAAACCAGCCGCGCGGCACGATGAACTGCAGAAGATCGGCGAATAGCACGCCGCTCTCGCAGCGGATCAGCCCGCGCTCGGCGTCGAATGCGATGTAGCGATTCAACGGCGTGATATCCAGTAGCGTGCCGTTCTCGTTCAGGCAGCTATCGCCGTAGCTGCGCCCGTAGCCATATGCCAGCACGCTGCCGTCAATTGCCTGTAGGTCAGGCGGCGCGTCGCGCCAGTGGACGGGAATCACGCGCTGATTGCGCGCCTTTGGATAATTTCCCCACGATTGATAGCTGCGACCCAATCCGCATTCTCCTGCGCTTGCCGCGTTACAGCATAGCGCGCCCTAGTATAGCGCACTGCCGTTCCATCGGCGATTGTGGATAAGCGCACGATATCTCCTCGCCGACGGCACTTTAGACAGCGCTTTATGCTCTCTTAAGACTCAATTTTTGAATGAAGAGCCTCATGCGCGAGCGAGGAGCACCAGAAGACGTGCTGAAGGCATGCTGATCGGCGGCTGCACAGGCAATTGCGCGGGGCGTAGGGTTGGAATGTCGTGCGCTCAGAATCAATACTATTTCTTGTAGCCCAACACGCTTACCACGGCGCGCACGGCGTTGGCGCTGACTTCGAGCATCGCTCTCTCTTCTTCGTTCAAATCCATGACGATGACGCGCTCCATGCCCTTGGCGCCGAGCACACACGGCACGCCGATGAACAGGTCGTGATACCCATATTCGCCCTGCAAGTACACTGCACAAGCCATCACGCGCTTCTTATCTTTCAGGATAGCCTCGATCATGCTGACGGAAGCAGCGGCGGGCGCATAATAAGCGCTGCGCCCCATCAAGCTGACCAACTCGCCGCCGCCTTTGCGCGTGCGCTCGATGATCGCCTGCAATTTTTCCTCAGAGAGCAGCTCGCGGATTGGGATGCCCGCCACTGAGGTATGCCGCGGCAGCGGCACCATCTCATCGCCGTGACCGCCCAGCACAATGCCGTGTACATCTTCCACGCTCACGCCCAGTTCCATCGCGATGAAGGCCTTGTAGCGCGCTGTATCGAGCGCGCCCGATTGACCGATCACGCGCTCGCGCGGGAAGCCGCTCACTTCCTTCACCACATGGCACATGGCGTCCAGCGGATTGGTGACCACGATTATGATGCTATTGGGCGAGTATTTCACCAGCTCGGCCGTGAGCGGGCCGACCACCTCTTGGTTGATCTTGACCAGCTCGTCGCGGCTTGGGAATTTGCCTGTGACAGGGTCTTTGCGGCGCGGCACGCCCGCCGTGATCAGAATCACATCCGAGTTGGCGGTCTCTTCGTAGCCGTTGGTGCCGACCAGCTTCAGATCGAAGCCCTCCACGGGCGCCGCTTGCGCGAGGTCGAGCGCGATGCCTTGCGGCAAGCCTTGCACCACGTCCACCAAGACGACATCAGCCAGTTCCTTGCTCACGATCCAGTGCGCGGCAGTAGAGCCAACTGCGCCTGCGCCTACGATGGTAACTTTTTTGCGCATCAGAGCGTCCTTTCTGGGTTAGATGGCATCTACGCGATGAGGATGGGCGCGCTCATTCTCGATCTATCAGGCGATGATCAGTCGCGTGAGGCGCTGCGCCCGGCGATCAAGGTTCGCTGATAGGCTCTCAGCTCATCGAACTTGCCTTCGGCAGCCAATGCCGCTTGTTTTGCCCACGTCTCAGCCCTGCCGACCATGCGCACGCCCGCGCCGCGCACAATGCGCTCGATCTCCTCAGGCTGCAGGGCGGCGAGCTTGGCGAAGGTATCCACGCCTGCTGCGATCAGCGCGCCCGAGATCTTCGGGCCGATGCCCTCGATTATTGTCAAGTCATCAGGCGGAGCGGGCTGCGCTTTCGCTTGCTCGGCGAGCGCCTCAGGCGCGGCTGCGACCGCTTCTGTGGCTGCGGAGGCCGCTGCTGCGGCAGGCGCGATGCTCGCGCCAGCTGCGGATCCAGAGCCCTCGGCCGCGCCCGCGTGCGCGAGCGTCTCCGCTGGCGCGCTGTGCGCCTCAGCGCGCTCGGCGCCCACCTCGGCGCTGTGATCGTCATGATCGTGACCCGTGTAGAGCGGCTCTGACCAGTCATCGTACTTCGACCAAGGTCGCGACGCGAACAGCCACACCAGCGTCCCGCCGAACAAGAGCAACGCGCCGAGCAGCAGGAACAGATTCAGACGGCTGACATCCGAGCCGCCGCTCGCAGAAGCCAAGCCGAAGACCAGCATCAGCAAGATCAGGCCGCCGCCGATGACAAAAGCAATCGTGCTTTCAAATTCTGTAAGCTTTTGGCGAACTTGCACGTGAGAACTTCCTTTGCTCAGTATGCGTGAACGCAACGCCTCGTCTGCGCAGCGC
>JAGHYP010000109.1 GCA_017743585.1 Chloroflexota bacterium | reverse complement strand
CAAGTCTGGCGCGCCTTAGAGACGATTCGCTTCAGCGGCAGACTGGTGCTGGAGTCCTTCGCAGCCATCAATCCTGACCTGCGAGCGGCGACCTGCCTATGGCGTCCACCGAATCAGCCGCCGGACGTGCTGGCGCGCGAAGGCTTGCGCTTCTTGCGCGAAGGCGCTGCACGGGCAGGCTTGCCTTAGCGCCCCTCTCGTGGGCATGATCGCTTGAAACGCGCCATTCACGGATATCTTTCAATGCAGATGACGCAAACGCTGCGCGGCGCGCTGTATGGCATCGCAGCCGCCTCGCTCTGGGGCGCCATGTTCGTGGTCAGCGATGCGATGATGCAATTCATCCCGCCGTTCGTGCTGTTGAGCATCCGTCTGGGCATCGCTGCGCCGCTATTTGCGGCCGTCCTGGCTTTGCAAGGCTGCCTGAAGCTGCCGCGCCGCGACGCTGTGCGCTTGATGGCGCTCGGCGTGCTCGGTTTTGGCGTCAGCGTCGGCTCGCAGTTTGTCGGCACCTCGCTCTCGTCTGCGATCAACGGCTCGGTCATCACGAGCGCGGCGCCCGCTTTCATCGTGCTATTCGCTTGGCTCTTGCTGCGCGAGGCGCTCACGCCGCTCAAATTGATCTCAGGCGCTGTGGCGACGCTAGGCGTCTTCACCATCCTCGATCTGGCACAGTTCTCGCTCGGCTTGGCTGACGTAGGACGGCTGCTCGGCGATGTAGCGCTCGCCTTCGCCGCGATCAGCTGGGCTGCCTACTCAGTGCTGGTGCGGCGCGCGTCCGAGCGCTTCAGCACGTTAGCGATCACGACCTACGCCATGATCGGCGGTTTCATTTTCTGCGCGCCGTTGGCTGCGCTAGAGCTACGCGGGACAGCGCTGCCCGCCCTGACGCTCGAAATCCTGGCGGGCATTCTGTTCCTAAGCGTGATCGCGATGGGCGTCGCGAACTATCTCTGGAATCGCGCCTTCGCGCTTGTGCAGGCGAGCGTCGCGTCGCTCTTTCTCTTCGCGCAGCCGCTAGTCGGCGCGCTGCTCTCTAATTTGCTGCTCGGGCAGGCGATCACGCCGCGCTTGGTGCTTGGGGCGCTGTTGATCGTGATCGGCGTGCTGCTGGCGTTGCAAAGCGAACGGCAGGCGCAAGCGGCTAAGACCTAACTCTTGTGATGGCGCTTTGATGCCCTCTTGAATTGCCGTTCGGCGTGGATTCGCTTATATTCTTGTGAGGGCCTGCACTTTTGCGAGCGCCTCTGCGAATTTCAGAGTGTGAGGTATTGCTGAAGATGCCAGCTATCGGAACGGTTGGTCAGCCGCTGCGCGTTGCGATTGTCGGATCAGGCCCGTCGGGCTTCTACGCGGCCGAGCATCTCCTGAGGCAAGCAGACTTAACAGTTGATGTGGACATGTACGAGCGCTTGCCGACGCCATACGGCTTGGTGCGCGGCGGCGTCGCGCCCGATCATCAGAAGATCAAAGGCGTGATCAAGACCTACGAGCGGATTGCGGCGAGCGCTAACTTTCGCTTCTTTGGGAATGTCGAGATCGGGCGCGATTTGATGCACAGCGACCTGATGGCGCACTATCACGCCGTGATCTACGCCGTCGGCGCGCAGTCGGATCGGCGCATGGGCATTCCGGGCGAGGATTTGCCGGGCAGTCACGCCGCCACCGAGTTTGTCGGCTGGTACAACGCGCATCCTGACTATTGCGATCTGCAGTTCGACCTTTCGCAAGAGCGCGTGGCAGTCATCGGCAACGGCAACGTGGCGATGGACGTGGTGCGCATCCTCGCCAAGACGCCTGAAGAGCTGATCGACACGGATATTGCCGATTACGCGCTGGAAGCCTTGCGCTACAGCCGCGTCAAGCACATCTACATGCTGGGGCGGCGCGGGCCGGCGCAAGCTGCGTACACCAATCCGGAGCTGAAAGAACTGGGCGAACTCGCCGATGCCGATGTGATCGTCAGCCCTGAAGAAGCGGCGCTCGATCCGCTCAGCGCAGAGTGGCTCGATAAATCGGGCGATTCGGTCGCTCGGAAGAACGTGCGCTTGTTGCAGGAGTACGCTGCGCGCGGCAGTCGCGGCAAGAGCCGCCAGATTCACATGCACTTTCTTGTCTCGCCCGTCGAGCTGATCGGCACAGAGCGCGTCGAGGCGATCAGGCTAGTGCGCAATGTGCTGCAGCCTGCCAGCGATGGCTCGCTGCGTCCGAAGGCGACCGATGAGACGTTCATCCTCCCTGTCGGCTTGGTCTTCCGCAGCATCGGTTACAAGGGCGTGGCGTTGCCGGAGCTGCCTTTTGACGAGCGCAACGGCGTGCTGCCGAATGTGGCAGGTCGCGTGGTGGCGGATGGAGAGGTCTTGCGCGGCGTCTATTGCACTGGCTGGATCAAGCGCGGGCCGACGGGCGTGATCGGCACGAACAAGCCTGACGCGATTGAGACGGTC
The DNA here is from genome assembly GCA_017743585.1 of Chloroflexota bacterium. Taxonomy (GTDB): domain Bacteria; phylum Chloroflexota; class Anaerolineae; order Aggregatilineales; family UBA2796; genus CP2-2F. The sequence continues at coordinate 6,368 of JAGHYP010000109.1, read as the reverse complement.
AACCAATTGCTCAGCGATCTGCCGCACTTGCCTGAGCTGCCCGCTGAGAACGCGCAGCGCGAGGCGATTCCGAACCTGCTGGCGAGCCGCGGCGTGGCATACGTCACGTTCAGCGATTGGCAGCTGCTGGATCAGCTTGAGATCGCGAACGGGCAAGCCGTTGGCCGCCCGCGCTTGAAGTTCAGCCGCATCTCAGAGATGCTGGAAGCGATTGCCGCGCATAAACGCGCACAGGTCTCGGCCGATTGAGCAGCGCGAGCGCGTCGCCATACCCGCGTCGGCTTGACACGGGCGTCTATAATCTCAGAACACGAGAGTTGGCGTGCGCGTAGGCGCTTGCGTGGGCGTAGGCGTGAACAGATCGGCATATCTTCTGATCGCTGGGACGACAAACCAATTCTCTCTGAGGCGTCTAAATTCTCCGAAAGTGTTCAAGATGCGTGAGACACATCGCGGCATCATGCCTTCGCTGTAAACATAGACCTCGATTAAGAAAAGGTCGACCATTCTGCCGCTTATGACAGGATCGTAGACGATGGTGTAGAAATCTGTCTCGTCAGGGCAGCGACCGTAGAAGACGTGCAGGTCGCCTATGCGCGCGTAACGCAGCTGCTCAGTCGCGATGTCGCGCCATTCGATCAAGTGAGGCCTCAAGCGCTCATCAATCCTATCCAGAGCGGAGCGATGTTGAGCGGTCACAGTGGCAGCTTCGCTCGAGCGCGCATTCTCGCTTGCCTGTGCGCCGAGCGCCAGCACCAACAGGACGATCCCCGCGCCAAGCGATAAAAAACCTCTGAGAACTGTTACAGCATCCCAGATATCGTTGCGCTGCGAAGCGAGACCCTGCGCTCGATTGCCCAGGTGCGTCAAGTCCCACCACAGGTCGCGGAAGAAAATCATGACCACGCCTGCGCCAATCGCAAAAATCACGACAAGCCAGACTAAGAGCATATCCAGAAGCCTCGTGAACTCAACTCAGCGAGCTGTGCTACGAAGCGGAGAAGCGTTGCGCTCTGAATTTAGCAGGCTGAGCGTAGATTGCAAAGCGCGCTGCGAGCGGCTATAGTCATTAGCCGCTATAGCCATCCGCTAAGCGATGGACAAGCGAGGGGAGTGATCCGAGATGCGGCGAGTATTTGTGTTGGTGTCATGTGTGGTGCTGTGCAGCGTGTTGTGGTTGAGCCACATGGCAGTGCCGAGCGCCCGCGCCGAAGATCGGAGCGCCTGCCGCGCTCTGGCGGAGGAGGGGATCGCTGCTGCGGCGCGTGCCTGTGCCGCTGCGGGCGCGGATACGGCGTGTTACGGGCATACGGGCGTGGTGGCGAGCAGCGCTGAAGGCGTCGCGCTCAGCGAGGTTGGGCAGATCGTGCCGCTCACTCAGCTGCGAGAGCTGACCACAGAGGCAGCCAGCCTTGAGCGCGGCACGTGGGGCATTGCCGTGCTGAACATCCAAGCGGGCTTGCCCGAAGGCGCGACAGGCGTGCGCGCTGTGCTCTTCGGCGACTCGACGCTGACCTCAGCCGTCCGTCCTGAAGCCGCGACGACGAAAACGCTGCCCGTGCGCACCTTCGACGATCTGCCCGTCCTGCTGCGCGCTGGGGCCAGCAAGAATTTCCCGCAGGTCACGCGCTTGACCTTCAAGCAGGAGGGGGCAGCAGACGCGCGCAATGCGAAGAATACATGGGTGCGCGTGCGGCTGGGCGAGCTGGTTGGCTGGGCGCCGGTCAGTCAAATTCGTCTAGAAGGCGACATCGAGTCGTTGCCGATCCGCGATGAGCGCGACATCCTGCCCGATTTTCTCTACACGGCGCCGATGCAAGCGATGACGCTCAGCAATCTTCCGCCGCGCGGCAAGCCCGCCTGCTCAGAAGCCGCCAGCGGCCTGCTCTTGCAGCGCAGCGCCGAGGCAGGCGCCGCGCCTGTGCGCTTGATGGTCAACGGCGTTGAGCTGAGCTTTTTGAGCGCTACGCTCGCCTTGCGCGCCGCGCCAAACGACAACCTGGACGTGATGGTGATCGACGGCGTGGTGACTGTGCGATCCTTTGGCACCGAGGCGACGCTCGCCGATGGCGAGATGCTGCAAGTGCGCATTGGTGGCGCAAACGGGCTGACAGCGCTCGCCGCGCCTAAGGAGAAGACTCGCCTGCCCTTTGCAGCAGTGGCGGGCGTGCCGCTGACGCTGATGCCGAAGGCGCTCTCGTGCTTGGCAGGCGTCTTGCCCGGCGATGCGCGCGTGGCAGTGCGCTCAGGTCCGAGCGAGAAAGACTTTACCTCGCTCTTCTTCATGAGTCCTGCCCAGACCTATGCAGTGGAGGGCTGGAACGCCGACTCGGCGGGCGGAAAATGGTGGAAGCTGCGCAACGATAGGCGCGCCGAGCACTGGGTGCCTCAGAACGCCGTCCGCACAGTGGGCGCGTGCGATGCAGTGGAGCGCGTTGAGGTCAGCGTGCGGGCGAGCAGAGACGCGGCGGCAAGCGGTGTGCCAGGTGGAGGCGGCTTTGCGCCAAGCACGCGCACGATCTGGAACGCTGAGGTCGGTCCCGATCAGTTGATCGGCAATTGCAAGCTGGGCGCCCTGAACTACTGCGCCCACATGGTCGCCATCGCGCCAAACGGCAGCGACCTGACGTATCGCGGGCAGGAGATCGTGCCGTACAACCTGAGGCGCGTCCGAGAGAACGTCTACGTCTACGAGGGTCGCAACGGCATGAACAACGGTCGCATCAAGCTAGTGCTGACCTTCACCAGCCCGACGACTTACACGCTGACCCAGACGCTGATCCTTGACGCCGATCCCGAATGCCAGCACGTGAATGTGATCAATGCCACGCTGCGTTAGTCTCATCGAGAGGGGGTGAGCAGACTATGTTGCGTAGATTGCTCTTGGCGAGCATTGCCTTGCTGCTGACAGTGACGGCAGCGCCGCACAGCGTCATGGCGCAAGAAGGCGAGGTTGCCTACGCTTGGACGGAGACTCGGACAAACATTCGCACAGGACCCGGCACGCGATATGAGGTTATCACGACGCTACCGAGCGGCGTGCAGCTGGTCATCGAGGCACGCAACGCCGATATGAGCTGGATTTTGCTGCGCGGCGAGAACGGTCTGCGCGGCTGGGGAAGGACTCGCCTGTTCAGGCTCTCAAAGAATGTGCAGCTGCGGCGGCTGCCCGTCAGCACAGAAATCCTCAACCGCCCTGAGGTGGTAGCAGCGCCGCTCGGCAACGTACCGAATGTGAGCAGCACAGCGCCGCTGAACGCGCCATTCGTGCCGCAGATCAACAGCCGCGTGCGCGCTGCGATGCGCGCTGTGGTCGCCAGAGGGCGCGCGAAGGGCAACAATCCGCGCGTCTTCTCCAAAGTCGGCGATTGCATGACGGATCACCCGCAGTTCTTGAACCCGTTCGCTTGGGGACAGTACGACTTAGGCCAGTATGCCTACCTACAGGCGACGATAGATTACTTCAATGTCTCGCCGCGCGAGCATGTGGGCAGCTCTTGGGATGCTAAGAGCATGGCAGCCAATAACGGCTTCAACTCAAGCGCTGTGCGCGAGGCGCAGTGGGCGGATCCTGTGGCCTGCCAGCCGAACGAGCGCCCCTTGGCGTGCGAGTATCGGCTGAACAAGCCCGCTGTGGCGGTCATCATGTTCGGCATCGCCGATGTGCTGGTCATGACGCCGCAGCAATTCTATGTGTTCATGCGCAACATCGTGGAAGATTCACTGGCGGCGGGCGTGGTGCCGCTCCTCAGCACCTTCCCAGAGAATCCATCAGTTCCAGAGCGCTCGCGCCAAGTCAATCAGATGGTGCTGGCACTGGCGCGCGAGAAGAACGTGCCGGTCATGAACTTCGCCGACGCTGTGAGAAACCTGCCCAACGGCGGCTTGGAAGCGGATGGCATTCACCTCTCGTTGCCGCCCGGCTGGGCGACCGTCTTCACGCCCGAAAATCTGCAATACGGCATGACTGTGCGCAACCTGCTCGTGCTGCAATCGCTTGACGTGATCCGGCGCGAGATTTTGAATTGACTCACGCGCCCTGAGAGAGGCTGAATCTCTATGACGAGCAACTCGCATCACGAGCCGTTCACTGCGCTCGCCGATGTTTACAAGGTCAGTGGGCTCTCCCAGTACAGCGCTAAGCTGGCAGAGCAGTTGCTGGACTTTCTGTACAGCCGAAACTGGTCGGGCAGCCAGATGCTGGACTTAGCGACAGGCATCGGCGAGGTGCCGTGTTGGTTCGCCTCGCAGAATGTGCGCGCTATCGGCGTGGATAGCTCGGCGGCGATGCTCAAGCACGCGCGCGCCGCAGCCGAGTCGCAAGACCTCGCCGTCAGTTTCGTGCAGGCGGATATCCGCACCTACCGCCCTGAGCAGCCTGTCGATCTGGTGCTGTGCATCGGCGGCTCGCTGAACTACCTGCCGAGCCTGAACGACCTAAGCGCGGTCTTCCGCGTAGCTGCCGCCGCCTGCGCGCCGAATAAGCCGTTCATCTTCGACCTGCAGACAATTCACGGCTTGGCGCACACGCCCGCCGAGCGCATCCTCTCCGAAGGCGAGCGTCACTTCATCGCTGCGCGCAGCACTTTCAGCTACGAGACGCTCAGCTTGAGCGTGCGCTACACCATCTTTCAGCGCACAACGGAATGGCAGCGCGCTGAGGAGACGCACCTCTTGCGCGGCTACCCTGTCCAAGCCCTGCAGCGCCTGCTGAGCAGCGCGGGCTTCACGTTGGAGCAAAGCCTGAGCCTTGATTTTGCGCCGATCACGGCGTCCGCGAATGAGGATATGCTGCTCTTTGTGGCGCGCCGCACCTGAGAAAGGCTACCTTGAGCCATGCGAAACCCTGCTGCGATCATTTTTCTGGTCTTATTCGCCATGACGACGCTGCTCACGTATCTCTCAGCCCGGCGGCGCTGGCTATCGCTCTCAGCAAGCGCAGTTCTCGGCATCATCGGCGCCTCGCTGAGCTTCATCTTGTTCATGTTCTCGCAAAATGGCAATCTGCTGCAAGCGCTGGTGTTCGGCACGCTGCTCGGCACAGTCTTCAGCGCCTTGACCGTCTCGGCAGCGGGCTACTTTCGCGCCAACGCCGCCAAGCCCTCTGCCTCGCCTGAGCTGCGCGAGCAGCCGCCTGCCGAGCAGTGAGGTTTTTGATTGCGACCGCGCGAAAATGGCTTGTTTTGAGGAGTCTAGCGCTACCGGCTAGAGGCCAGAGCAACACGCAAGGTCGGTTGAGTGGCTGAGAGATTCCGATGCAATTTGCGACGCCTGCAGCGCTGCTCCTAGCGCTTTTGATACCGTTTTTCATATGGCACGGCTTGCCGCGCCTGCCTCACCGCCGGCGCCGCGATACTGCCAGCTTGATCTTGCGGCTGATCATCGTGACGCTGATCATCCTGAGCTTGGCGGGGCTACAAGCCGTGCAGACGTCTGATAAGTTGGCGGTCGTTTTTCTGGTGGACGCCTCAGATAGCATTGACGCCGCGGCGCGCGCGCAGGCGGAACAGTACATCCGCGAGGCGATGGCGCGCATGACGCCCAACGATCGGGCAGGCATCGTCGCCTTCGGCAAGAACGCGCTTGTGGAGCGCTCTGTCTCGGCGGCGAAAGAGTTCAGCGGCATTGCCTCAGTGCCGATTCGGCTTGACACTAACATCGCTGAGGCGATTCGGCTCGGCTTGGCGATGCTCCCTGCGGATGCCGCGCGCCGCCTTGTCATCCTCAGCGACGGGGTGGAAACGCTCGGCAACGCGGTTGAGGCGGCGCGCCTTGCGAGGGCGCTCGGCGTGCAGATTGACTTCGTGCCGTTGCGTCGCTCGCCAAGCCCCGAGGTGCTAGTCAGCGAGCTGCGCCTGCCTTCCAGAGTCAAGCAAGGCGAGGAATTCGATCTCGAAGTGACGATCGAGAGCCAAGTGGCGACTCCTGCCAACATCACCGTGCTTTCAGGGGGTGCGCTGCTCCACACGACGACGGTTGACTTGCAAGCGGGCGTCAATAACTTCGTCCTCTCGCGGCTGCGCGTGCTGCAAGGCGACTTTGCCAACTTGCAAGTGCGCGTCGATCCGTTGCAAGCCGAGCGCACCGATACGTTCTACCAAAACAACGCCTTGTCAGGCTTTGTTGAGGTGGTCGGTCCGCCGCGCGTGCTGATCGTCACGAAGCAGCCCGAAGAGGCTACGGCGCTGCTATCTGCCATGCGCGAAGCAGGCCTGATGGTGGACGTCAAAGCGCCCGCCGAGCTGCTCGCTGACATTGCGGCGCTGGCTAATTACAAGGCCGTGGTGCTGGCAAATGTGCCTGCCGCTGAGCTGAGCGAGCAGTGGATGCGCGTCCTGCAATCCTACGTCTGTCTCTTATACACATCT
>JAGHYP010000108.1 GCA_017743585.1 Chloroflexota bacterium | reverse complement strand
AGATGTGTATAAGAGACAGAGCCGGGATCGATCAGCTGGAGCAGCGCGAGGAGACGGAGCGCACAGTGCGCACCCTGATCGAGATGATCGCGAGCGAGCGGCTGAAGGTGCGCATCTACACGCGCGGCAGGCTGCACGCCAAAGCCTACATCTTCAACTACGGGCCGGTCTACGATGCCAGAGGCACGCCGATCGCGCGCGATGAGGCGGGGGTAGCGGTGGTCGGCTCATCGAATCTGAGCTTGGCGGGCGTGCAGCACAACACGGAATTGAACGTGGTGGTGCGCGGGAACGATAACCACGCGGCGCTGGTGAAGTGGTTCGACGCGCTCTGGGAAGAGGCGGAGCCGTTCTCTGCAGAGCTGATGCGGGCTTTGCAAGAGTCATGGGCGGCGAGCTTGGCGACGCCATACGAGGTCTACATGAAGGCGCTCTACACCTTGGTGGCAGATCGGCTGGAGGGCGGCAAGCGCGACGAGATCCTGTGGTCAGATGAGCTGACGGATAAGCTGGCGGATTTTCAGAAGGTGGCGGTGCGGCAAGCGATCAAGATGATCAAGAATTACGGCGGCGCGTTCGTCAGCGACGTGGTGGGCTTGGGCAAGAGCTTTGTGGGCGCGGCGATCATCAAGCACTTCGAGCGGGCAGAGGATACGCGGGCGCTGATCGTCTGCCCCGCGCCGCTGGTCGAGATGTGGGAGCGCTACAACGAGCGCTACCGCCTGAACGCCAAAGTGCTCTCGATGGGCCTGCTGAGCCAGAACGGCGATCCGAATTGGCTGGCGCGGGAATATCCTGAGCGCAACTTCGTGCTAATTGACGAGAGTCACAACTTGCGCCGGCGCGAGACGCAGCGCTACAAGGCGCTAGAGACGTTCCTGAGGCGCGGCAAGCGGGTGTGCCTCTTGACGGCGACGCCGCGCAATCAGAGCGAGTGGGATATCTATCACCAGATCAAGCTCTTTCATCCTGAAGAGAAGACCGCGCTGCCGATTGAGCCCGCCAATCTGAGGGAATACTTCCGCTTGGTGGAGGCGGGCAAGCGCTCGCTGCCTGAGCTGCTGAGCCATATCTTGGTGCGGCGGACTCGGACTCACGTGCTGCGCTGGTATGGCTTTGATGAGCAGACCGATCAGCCTATCGATCCTGCGAACCTTCAAGCCTACTTGGATGGCGAGCGGCGCGCCTATGTGCGCATTGGCGGGCGGCGGCAATTCTTCCCGCGCCGGCAGCTGGAGACGGTTGAGTACAGCATCGAAGAGACATACGGCGGCTTGTATGAGCGCCTGCGGAGTTACATCGGGCGCCGCGCGCACGACGAGCAGGCGGGCGATTCGCTCATCTACGCGCGGTACGGCCTATGGTGGTACGTGCTGCCGCACAAGCGATTCCAGCCGCCATACTTCAGCCTGCAGCGCTCAGGCGATAACCTGCGCGGCCTGATACGAGTCCTGCTCTTCAAGCGCTTCGAGTCCAGCGTCCACGCCTTCCGCGAGACAGTGAAGCGGATGCTGAAGATTCACAGGCTGTTCTTGAGCGCTCTGGCAGCGGGGCAAATACCGGCCGGCGAAGACGCGCAATACTTGCTTTACGAGTCAGACGCGGACGATGAGGATACGCTGCGGCGCGCGCTTGAGCAGCTCAAGATGGAATACAAGATAGAAGACTTCGATATCGCGCGGCTGCGGGCGGATTTGGAGCACGATCTAGCGATCCTAGAGGAGATGCTGGCGCTCGTCGAGCCGATTCGCCATGAGCAGGACGCAAAACTGCAGACTCTGAAGGCGCTTTTGGAGCGCCCGCTCCTGCGGCAGAACAAATGCCTGATCTTCACACAATACGCGGATACGGCGCGCTACTTGTATGAGCAACTGAACCCTGAGCGCAGCCCAGAGATCGAGGTGATCTACAGCAGCGAGCGGGATAAGATGGCGGTGGCGGGTCGTTTTGCGCCGCTTGCCAACCCTGAGTATCAAGGCGGCCCTGACGACGCCGAGATTCGGATATTGATCGCCACCGACGTGCTGGCAGAGGGCTTGAACCTGCAGGATTGCAACCTGATCATCAACTACGACCTGCACTGGAATCCTGTGCGCCTGATCCAGCGCTTTGGGCGCGTGGATCGCATCGGCACGGATCACAGCACGGTCTATGGCTTCAATTTCCTGCCGGAGCGCGGGATCGAGCGCCATCTTGGGCTGCGCGAGCGCCTGCGCAGGCGCATCCAAGAGATCCACAACACGATCGGCGAAGACGCGGCGATTCTGGATCGCTCTGAGCGGCTGAACCCAGAGGCGTTCTACGCGATCTACGAGCAGCGGGCGAGCGTGATGGACGCAGCCGATCTGGACGAGGCAGAGTTCCTGACCTTGAGCGAGGCGGAAGAGATGTTCCGCCAGATGCGCGCGGAGAACCCTGCTGAATTCGAGCGGATCGCCAAGCTGCGCGATGGCATCCGCTCTGCCATGCCCTCTAGCGGCCAAGGCGGCTACTTTGTGCTATGCCGCGCCGGGCGCTACAAAGAGGCCTTCCTGCTGGATAAAGACGGGAATATCGTCTCGCAGGACGTGAATCAGGTGTTGCGAGCGATTCAGTGCGCGCCCGATCAGCCGAGCGGCAAGCTGCCAAGAGGCTATCAGCTGATACTGGGGCGGGCGAGAGAGGTCTTTGCCAGCAGGGTGCGCCAGCGGTACGCCGATCAAGCCGCCAGCCCTGAGCTATCGCAAGGGCAGAGATACGTCATACAAGAATTGCAACTGCTCTACCGCGCAGCCGAGACGCACGAGAAACGCGAGCAAGTGCAGCTGCTGGAAAACGCGTTCCGTCAGGCTGCCTCTGGCGCGCTCAGAGAAGAGCTGAACCGGCTGAAACGCAACAAAGTGCGCGGCGAGGCGCTGTTCAAGCACTTGATCAAGCTGTACTATCAGTACGACTTGATGACGCACACACAATCGAAGCGGAAAACGCTGCAAGAAGAGCTCGATTGGCTGCCGGTCATCGTGTGCAGCGAGGCGCTGTGATACTGTGCATCCAACACAGCAGATAGGCAGATAAGGGTCATCGCGAGGGGGCGTTTCTGAGGTGAGCAAGCGCAAATTGCTGGTGACCGGCTCTAACGGCTTGATCGGCTCGGAAGTGGTGACGTACTTCGACGCGCTAGGCTGGGAAGTGCATGGCATAGATAACAACATGCGCGCCGATTTTTTCGGCAGCAGCGGTGACACGCGCTGGAATCAGCGGCGCTTGCTCAGCACTTGCCGCAATTTCACGCACCACGAGGTGGATATTCGCGATCGGCGCTTGGTGCTGGAGATGGTTCAGACGCTGCGCCCTGATCTGCTCGTCCATGCGGCGGCGCAGCCCTCGCACGATCTGGCGGCGAAGCGCCCGTTCGATGACTTCGACGTGAACGCGGTCGGCACGCTCAACTTGCTGGAAGCGACGCGCTTGTACTCGCCTGAGACGGTCTTCGTCTACCTTTCCACCAACAAAGTCTACGGCGACGCGCCGAATGAATTGCCGCTCGTCGAGCTTGAGACGCGCTGGGACTACGCGCGCCCTGAGGATTACAACGGCATCCGCGAGGAGATGCGGATTGACCAATCGAAGCACTCAATCTTCGGCGCCTCGAAATTGGCTGCCGATATCATGGTGCAAGAGTACGGGCGCTACTTCGGCATGCGCACGTGCTGCCTGCGCGGCGGCTGCCTGACCGGGCCGAATCACGCAGGCGTGGAGTTGCACGGCTTCCTGAGCTATCTGATCAAAGTGAACGTGACAGGCGGCGTGTATCGGATTTACGGTTACAAGGGCAAGCAGGTGCGCGATAACATTCACAGCTACGATGTAGCGCGCTTCATCGAGATGTTTTACGAATCGCCGCGCGTGGCAGAGGTCTATAACTTGGGCGGCGGGCGCGCCAACGCGATCTCGATCCTAGAGGCGTTCAAATACATCGAGGCGCTCAGCGGCAAGCCGATGCGCTACGAATACGTGGATCAGCCGCGCGCGGGCGATCACATCTGCTACATTTCCGACCTGAGCAAAGCGCGCGCGCATTACCCAGAGTGGAACATCACCAAGACGCTCGATATGATCTTCGAGGAGATTTACTTGGCGTGGCGCGCGCGCGTTGAACAAGCTTAGCCGTGCCGCCATGCCGAAAGCGTGCTACGATCACTTTGCTATCAACCTTCCCCTGCAGCGGATAAGCGGATGTTCGATGAGCTAGATGGCATTGAAGCGCGCTATCGAGAGATCGAGCGCGCGCTGGCCGATAACGCGATCCTGAGCGATTACAGCAAAGTGGCGGCGCTCGCCCAAGAGCGCGCTGAATTGCAGCCGATTGTAGAGACCTACCAGCAGTATCAGCGCGCAAAGCGACAACGCGCTGACGCGCAGCTGCTGCTTGAGTCTGAGCGCGATCCCGAGCTGCGCGCCATGGCGCGCGAGGAGATAGCAAGCCTTGACGCGCAACTGGAGCGGCTTGAAGCTGAGCTGAAGCGCTTGCTGCTGCCCAAAGACCCGCGCGACGAGAAGAACGTGATCCTCGAGATTCGGGCGGGCGCCGGCGGCGAGGAAGCGGGCCTATTCGCGGCGGACTTGCTGCGGATGTACATGCGCTACGCCGAGAGCAAAGGCTGGGAAACTGAGATCGTGAGCGCCAATGAGTCGGGCATTGGCGGCTACAGCATGGTCACGCTCTTCGTGCGAGGGCGCGGCGCGTTCTCGCGCTTGAAGTATGAGTCGGGCGTGCATCGCGTGCAGCGCGTGCCTATCACAGAGAGTCAAGGGCGCATTCATACGTCCACTGCCACTGTTGCCGTGCTCGCCGAGATGGACGAAGTGGAGGTGCATATCGATCCCAAAGATATCATCTTCGAAGTGCGGCGCTCGCAAGGCGCAGGCGGGCAATCAGTGAACACGACCGACTCAGCGGTGCGCTTGACGCATATCCCAACAGGCATCGTGGTGGACGTGCAAGATGAGCGCAGGCAGCTGCAAAATCGCATCAAGGCGATGAACATCCTGCGCGCGCGGCTGTACGAGATGGAGGTCGAGCGTCAGCGCCGAGAGCAAGATGCAGTGCGGCGCAGCCAAGTTGGCAGCGGCGAGCGCAGCGAGAAGATTCGCACTTACAACTTCCCGCAGAACCGCGTCACTGATCACCGAATCGGCAAGACCATGTATAACTTGGCCGCCTTCCTGGACGGCGAGCTCGACGAGCTCATTGACGAGCTCGCCACGCGCGAGCAAGCGGAAAAGCTCGGCATGGGCGCGCAAACCGTCAAGGCGGCTGACGGTCGAAGCGGCTGATGGTGAGTGAGCTGAGGGGAGCGCGCACTGTCCGCGCCGCGCTCCAAGCCGCCACAGCGCAGCTGATGGGTCACAGCGGCTCGCCGCGCCTTGATGCACAGCTAATCCTAGCCCATCTGCTGAATCAACGCCGCGAGCAGCTGATCGCGCATGATGAGATGCCGCTCAGCGCCGATCAGGTCGCCGCGTACGCTGAGCTGATCGCGCTGCGCGCCAGCGGCATGCCTATTGCTTACATTCTGGGTCGCCGCGCGTTTTTTTGATCGCGAGCTGATAGTCAATCCGCACGTGCTGATTCCGCGCCCGGAGACCGAGCTGATCGTCGAGTGCGCTTTGGCGTGGATACGAGCGCACGGCAGGCAATCCGATCCCACCTTGCGCCTTGTGGACGTCGGCACAGGTAGCGGCGCGATCGCCATCGCCTTGGCGGGTCAGCTGCCGAGGGCGCGCATTCTAGCGACTGATATCTCAGCGGCGGCCTTGCGAGTGGCGCAGCTGAACGGGCGCGACCTGCCGAACGTGCGCTACGTCCAATGCGACTTGCTCTCAGGCATTGGCGGTCGGTTCGATGTGATCTGCGCGAACTTGCCATACATCGCCACAGCCGAGCTGGACGTGCTGGAAGTCGCCAAGTTTGAGCCGGCTATCGCGCTCGATGGCGGCAGCGATGGCTTGGCGCTGATTCGGCGGTTGCTGGCGCAAGCGCCGAGCCGCATGGCGAAGCCGGGCTTGTTACTGCTGGAGATCGGCGCCGATCAAGGCAAGGCGGCGCGCGCTGCTGCGCAGGCGGTCTTCGGGCGAATGGCGCAGGTCAGCGTGCGCAAGGATTTAGCGGGCTTAGATCGCGTGTTGTACGTTTCGCTTTAGCGCGGCACAGGCGCATTGCTGCTGGCGCGATACTGCGGCGCATTTTTCACATGCACTGCCACCTCGCCGTCAATATACGGCTCTTTCTCTACGATCTCCAGCTGCTCCGCCTCGCTGAGCAACCGCCAGCCCATGTGATACAGCACGTCGTTGAAGCCATCGTACTTAAAGCGCCGATTCATCCAGCCGTATGATGGGTCGTTGTAGACGAGGTTGAAGACGATTGCATCCTCGCGCGGGCGGAATTCCTCGTGGACCAACCAGATAGGCGCCAATTCGCCAAGCGTCTGGCGCACTTTGGCATCGCGCCGTGCGGCAATCTGCCCTTGAGTCGAAGGCATGGCTGAATCACCCTCAACGTGCTAGCGCATTGCGGCGCTTAGATTGTACCGCGAGCGCGCGCAAAACGCATCAGGCGCTCTGCCAGTTTGCCCTGTGCTCCGCTTCATGCTATACTGCGCGCCGCATTCGAGTTGTGACGCGCCTTCGCTCGGCTAGAAGTGGTGAGCCGCCATGCGCGGTATCTTGGTCGCCCTTGACCTGGAGACGACGGGACTCGACCCTGCCGACTCGCACATCATCGAGATTGGCGCGGCCAAATTCCGCGACGGCGTCCTCTTGGAGACCTACAGCACGTTGGTCAATCCTGACGTGACCATCCCATCGCGCGTCACGGATATCACTGGCATCCGCAACGAGGATTTGATCGGCGCGCCGCGCCTTGCGCAAGTGCTGCCTGCGCTGCAGGCTTTCGTCGGCGACTCAGTCCTGATCGGTCATAGCATCGCGTTCGACCTGAGCTTCTTGCATAAGCAGAAGCTCTTCACGGCGCACAAAGTCGCTGATACATACGAGCTCGCCTCTGTCCTGTTGCCGAGCGCTGAGCGCTACACATTGAGCGCGCTGATGCAGGCCTTCAACATCGCGCCTGAGGGCGAGTATCATCGCGCGCTGACCGATGCAATCGCCAGCGGCAGGCTTTATTACGCGCTGTGGGGAAAATTGCTCGCCCTGCCGCTTGCTCTGGTGCGCGAGATCGCGCAGCTCTCAGCGCCGTTAGCTTGGCATGGCGCGTTGCCTTTCGAGGCGGCGCTTGACGAGCGCTGCGCCGCTTCTGAGCAGCCCGCCGATCCGCTTGACGGCGCTTTTCGCGCCGCGCCCGAGCAAGCGCCGCGCGTGGCGCTCGCCGATTTGCCGCCGCCTTTGGCAGCCCCTGCCGACTCGCTCGTGCAGAGCTTCGAGGCGGCGCAATTTTTGATGTACGAGAGCGCTGCTGCCGCCTCGGCGCCGCCGCCTTACCTTGAGCTAGCAGCGCGCTGGGCGATGCAACACGCTGAGCCTGTGCTGATCGCTTACGGGAGCCAAGCGCTGGAGCGACGCCTGCGCGAGCGCGACTTGCCGCGTCTGCAGGCGTATTATCCTGCGCTGCGCGTCCAATTTTTACACAGGCGCGCCGAGTATCTATGTCCTGCGCGCCTGCAGACGCTCCGTCGGCAAGGCGTGCAGAGCGTCGAAGAGCTGCGTCTCTTGGCGAAGACGCTGATCTGGCTGGCGGAAGGCGGCGCCGAACGCGCGCAACAGCCGTCCATTCGCGGCAGCGGCGAGCACGCCGCTTGGTCGCAGCTGAACGCCGAAGCTGAGCATTGCACCGCCGAGCGCTGCCAGAGTCAAATGCGCGGCGCGTGCCCGATGCATCGCGACCGGCAATTGGCGGCTGAGGCGCATCTGATCATCGCTGAGCATGGCACATTGGCGGCTGAAATTCAGGGGCGCGATCCGCTCTTGCCGCCGTTCAAGCGCTTGATCGTCGATGAAGCCAACTTACTGGAAGACCTTGCCACTGAGAGCCAGCACGTGCGGCTCGACTCGGCGCGGCTGAGACGCCAGCTGGCTGAGATCAGCGATGTGCAGCGCGGCCTGCTCGGCGATATCTTGGCCGAGGCGAGGGGCAAATTGCCGCCCAAATCTGAGGCAAGCTTGACGGATTTCTGCAGCAACCTCGCGGATGCCGCCGCGCAAGCGCCTTATCACCTTGAGAATCTCTTCCGCGCGCTTCAGGCGTTCCTAGAAGCAACTGCTGATGCACAGCCGAGCGAGTACGCGCTCACTCTCCGCCTGACCGATGACATGCGCAACAAGCCCGCCTTCGGGCAAGTGCGCTCTGCGTGGAGCATCCTGAGTCAGTTCACTGAGGCGCTTGCCAGCGCGCTGACGCGCCTAGCAAAGCAATTGCTGATCTACCACCAGAAATACGCGCTGGCGCGTCTGCTCGTTTTTAGGACAGAAGGCGTGGCGTACATGCTGCAGCGATCGCACGAATTTTTGGACGCCTGCCTGAACAGCGGGCGCGCTGAGCAGGTTTTTTGGATAGAGCTGAGCGCCGACCCTCGCACCAAGCGCCTGACGTTGCACAGCGCGCCATTGCAGCCGGCCGCGCTGCTGCAGATGCATTTTTTGCGCAACTTGGAGACGGCGATCATCAGCGGGGCGGCGTTGCGAGTCGGCAATGATTTCAGCTACCTGCGCGAGCGCCTCGCCTTGCCCGCTGAGACGCTCACTTACGTTCAGCCGCGCGATGAGACGCAAGCGCGCCGCACGCTGATCTTCCTGTCTCTTATACACATCT
>JAGHYP010000107.1 GCA_017743585.1 Chloroflexota bacterium | reverse complement strand
AGATGTGTATAAGAGACAGATCTTCGATTATCTCGCGCCGCGCGCGCGCCGTCCATACACGCCCGTCTATCCCGACCCTGACGCCGAGTATGCCGCCGTGTATCACTACGATGTGACGCACCTCGAGCCGATGGTTGCCTGCCCCGATAGCCCCGATAACGTCAAGCCGCTCTCAGCTGTGGCTGGTACGCCTGTGCAGCAAGCCTTCATCGGCACTTGCACAAACGGTCGGCTGGAAGACCTCGCCGCTGCGGCGGCTGTCCTCAGGGGGCGCAAAGTGGCGGCAGGCACGCGCCTGCTGGTGATCCCCGCCTCGAGCGAGGTGCTGAAGGCAGCCTTGCGGCTCGGCTACATCCAGACTTTCGTCGAGGCGGGCGCGATGATCGGTGTTCCGGGCTGCGGTCCGTGCATGGGCAATCACATGGGCATCCCTGCGCCCGATGAAGTGACCATCAGCAGCGCCAATCGCAACTTTCGCGGGCGCATGGGAACTGCCGGCGCGCCGATCTACCTCGCCAATCCTGCTGTGGTAGCTGCCAGCGCCGTGACAGGCGTCATCACTGATCCAGCATCGCTCTGAAACTTGACAAAACAAATGATACTTGGTATCATCTTGCCCGTTCTACCAGCTTTGATGAGGAGATCGAGACGAGATGAAAGTTGCCTATGTGTTCTCAACCTCTGGACATACTGCCAGTTACAAGCTGGGCAAGATGATCCTGCCGCAACTGGAGAGCGGCACGCACGGCGCCGAAGTGGTTGGCATGTTCTTCTTCGATGATAACACCTACCTGCTGCGGAAAGGTGACCCGATGGGCGAGCGGCTCTCGCGCGTGGCTGAGCAGCAAAACATCTTGCTGATGATGTGCGATCAGTGCGCGCTAGAGCGCGGCTTGGCGCAAGGCGAAGTCGGAAATTGCACGCCGTACGGCACTGTCCCGCATGTGCAGGTCGGTTGCTTCCCTGATCTCTACCGAGCGTTCAGCGACAACCCGCCTGACCAAGTGATCACGCTCTAGTCCTCTTCCTCGGCTTGCTTGGGAGGGCATTCAACGCTGCCATATGAGCAATACACGCAACAGTCGCCCGGCTTAGGACGCAAGCGCGCGCCGCAGCTGGTGCAAGTGTATAAGATTTGGCAGCGATCCGTCGGCATGGTCTCTTCCTTAGCGAAGCCGCACTCAGGGCAAGTGATGACCGACTGTAGCTGAGTTGTCATGGCGCAAAACCTCGCCGCGCGGTCTTTACACAGGCAGCTCAGTACGCATCGCGAGCAGCTTGGCGTCAATCTCGCTGACGAGCGCTTGATGCTGCAGCCACCACTCTGGGTCGCGCTGCGCGTCGAGCGCTTCAACTGTCTTGCCTTGCTGCTCGACCCATGTGAAGTACTTCAGATTGTGCCAGCGCGCGCGCGCCTCGCGCGTGCCGAGCTGCACCCAGTCCGTCGTGGCGGCGTGGAAGGTGCCTTCAATCAAGCCGACCGCCGCCGCTTCATCGGGCGCGCCGTACTGCGCGCGCATGGCGTCCATCACGCTGTGATAGCGATCGAGCGAGTCTGTAGCAACGGTCGCAATCAGGCTGCCGCGTCCGAGACCAAAATATTTCGCCGTCTTGATCGCACCTAGAATGTTGCAGATGCCGCTGATGCCGAAGAGCGTGCTGAGCTGCGCCACAAGCGCTTCAGGAATGCCGTAACGCTTGACCAGCACAGCTTGCCCAGCTGGATCGCTGAGCGCCAGCAAGCCCTTCTTGCAAGTCAGGTCATCAATGCACATCAGCGCGTCCATGTTGTTCACGTTGTGAATCCATGTGACATGCTTATCGCCAATGCCTTGAATATCATGCGCGCCGTAGCCGTTGTTGTAGAGCGTTGAGCATTGGATCGGCTCAAGCCCGACGATCAGATGCCCCGGGAAGACTTGCTTCAAGCGATCGCCAGCGGCGATGGTGCCAGCGCTGCCCATGGCGGAGCAGAAAGCATCAATGCGTCCGCTGCCAATGCCCTGCGCCTTCAGCTCCGCTGCCAGCTCGACCAGCGTGTTGCCTGTCACGTAGTAATGGAAGCGATAGTTGCCCATTACCTCGAATTGGTTTAAGACGCGGATGTTCGGATCGGCGGCGCGCAGCCGATGCGTCATATCGTAAATCTCTTTGACATTGCTTTCCGAGCCAGGAGTGCGGATGATGCGCGCGCCGTAGCGCTCGATCAGCTCGAAGCGCTCGCGACTCATGCCCTCGGGCAGCACGACGATGCTTCGGAAGCCCATGCGCCCGCCGACCCAAGCGCCGCCGATGCCGTAGTTGCCCGTTGAAGGCCACACGAGCGTGTGCCGACTCGGTTCAACCTCGCCGAAGAGCATCTTCTCCAACAGGACGGAATAAGCCGCGCCGACCTTATGGCTGCCCGACGGGAACTCGCGACCGTACAGCACTACGATATCCGCCTCAACGCCTGTGAGCGCTTTGGGCAGCACCAAGTGATAGATGCGATTCTCAGGATCGCGCCACGTGATGTTGAACAGGTTGATCGGATCGAGCGGCGCGCTCTGACGCGCTGCCCGCGCGCGCGCCCGAATCTCTGGCGCGATCTTGTGCGGATGCAGCATCTCTTCAAAGGTTGGCCCAATGATCATAGCAATACGCCCTCAGGCTACGGCTCAAATGGCTGTTCTCGGAGAAGCTAAGCAGGAGCATAGCATTTCAGCGGCTGAATCAGCAAGGCGTCAAAGGCGCTTGCCGAGCAAGCGCGCCAAGGTTGGCAGCACTTTGCTGGCTTGTTCAGGATCGAAAGCGGTGCGCTGCCCCGTCGGCCGCGACGTGCCATACAGCACGCGATCCGCCAAGCGCTGGCGCTCAGGCGCGCTGAACGTGGCAAACGTGCGCCGCACTAGCGGCAAAAGCGCCTGAAATGCCTCTGGGCGCAAGCTGCACAGCCAACTATCCACGGCTTGCCACAAGCGCAGATCGTGTAGCAGCACTTCGCCGCTGCCGCTCAGGAAGCCTTCTAGCCAAGCGGCCGCTTTCTCGGGCGCGTTGCCGACCGAGAGCGCCAAGCCTAGACGGCGGGCTGTCTCCAGAGCATCCCATGCCTCAGCATCGTGTAGAATGCGCGCGCAGCGTCCGCTGAGCAAGCCGTGCAAAGTTGGCGCGTCGGCAAGGCGCAGCAGAGTCGCTTGCCACTCAGCCTGCAAAGACTCATCAGCCAGCAAATTGATAGCGGCGTGCGTGCTGTTCAGGTGCTTGAGCATCTCTGCGGCTGCTTCATCATCGAGCGACGCGCAGGCGCTCGGCAAACCGATGCAAATGCGCGCCACCAAGCTCTGCACCACCATTTGGACAAGCGTCGCGTCTGTGCCGCGCACATCGCCATAGCGCACAATGCGCACGAGCGGCGGCAGCGCGCCCATCAAATGCACGATATCGCTGGCGAGCGCTGCTAGATCGCGCACGGCGCGCACGAGATGGGCAATCGCGTCGTCGAGCGCAGCTAGCAACGCCGATTCAAGTAACTCGGTCAACGTCGGCAAGTCGCTCGCGCTATCAGCTGCGTCGCGCGCGTAGGCAGTCGCCGCCGACTCAATCGTCGTCCCCCATTGACTCGCTTCGATGAGCGCGATTGCGAACTCGGGCTGCCATTCCACGCGCCATGCTTCTTTGAACGTGCCTTTGCTGCGCGCCTGCATCAGCTTGCCGAAGGGGATATCGAGCATATTCAAGCGATGCAATAGGCGGCTGCGCTCTAGATCGAGCGCCTCGCGCAAGTCGAGCTCGAGGTTGGCGGCATGCGGGCTGCGCGCCGCGTTGCGCTTGGCGATATCTCTCTCGGTCAGACGCAGCCGCCTCTGCTCGCGCTGAAAATCTTGCAAGAGCGGCACGGCAGGCACATCATCTGGCGCATCGCCTATCTCGTCGCCGACGATCAGCTTGCGCCAGATCAGGCGCATCGGCACATTGCTGCCCATGCAGAAGACAGCTTGCGTCGCCTCGTTCAGCTCTTCGAGGCTCGGCATGGCGCGTTCGCGCAAGGCAGCAAGCGCCTCTGCCATGCGCGCCGCGTCAATCACTTGCGCCGTGGAAGCATCCAATTGCTCAGCGCGCAGCAGATGCGCCACGTGTGTCAGCCAGCCGAGCGCGACGTCGCCCGTATCGCCCGTGCGCCAAAGAAAGTCATACCAACCCGGCGAGCGAATGCCGGCGCCGTAGCCGCTCTCCATTGTTAGCCGTCCATACGTCCACGGAATCCACGTGGCGCTGACCTTCAGCTTGGGCAAGCCTTTCAAAAGCGCGGCATCGGCTTTGGCGTCGCTCAGATCAGTCAGCGCAGGCGTATGCCAAGCGCCACAGACCACTGCGATGCGCTGGAAACCTTCTTTGAGCGCGGCGCGGATGCTCTGACGCATGTGCGCTTCGCGCAGCGCTTCTATCGGCTCATCGAGCGGAAACGTCGCGCGCAGCGCCTGCATCGCTTCCAAAATGCCTGTGAAAATGTCTGAGTCTGTAGCGCGCCGTTGCTCGACCAGATCGTTCCACCAGCGCTCGCTGTCATCGTAGCCGGCAATTCGCGCCAACTCTGAGAGTGGATCGGCGCGCAGGCGGCTGAGCTCAGGTGTCAGCTCAGCTTGCGGTTGGTACTCGTCGGACTCGGCGAGCGCGAAGCGGATTGCCTGTGGCAAATCTATGAAGCGCGTTGGGATGCCGCGCTGCAAGCCGTAGCGCAACGCCTGCCACTCAGGCGAGAAGATCGCGAACGGGTAGAAAGCAGCGCACCTGGGCTGATCGGGCGCGTAGATCAAGAGCGCCACAGGCGGCTGCATGGCAGGATGCAAGACGTAGGGCAGGAGCGCGTCCCCTTCGGGCGGGCCTTCGATCAGCAGCGCGTCAGGCTGCAGCGACTCTAAGGCTGCCAGCAGGCTGCGCGCCGAGCCGACTCCGTGATGCCGTATCCCGAACAGATGGACGCCCTCGCTGCCCACCTACGCACCTCGCAAGGCAGAGACCCGGCGACTCAGCGCACGCCCATCACGCGCCCGAGCGTCTCACAGGCGGGACATGAGCCGTCAGGGCGGATTATGGCGTAGCCCGCCTGCGGATCGTCCGCGCCGTAGTAGGTGAAATCCACATTGAAGACGATCATCAGGCGAATGCGCCCCGATTGCGCAGCGCGCAAGGCTGCCTCTGCCAACCATTGCGCTTGCTGTTGCACGGTCACGTTGGCTGCCCAAGCGAAATTGCTTGGCAGCGGCCCGTAGCTTTGCGGCGAGAGATAGCCCAGCTCTGTGAAGCAACCGCGCTTGCCGCCGAACGGATTCAGGCCGCGCGCCACCTGACCGTCGTAGTAGCGCGTCGGATAGTTATCGCCGCGCGGATCGCCGCTACGCTGATTCGGACTGATGATGCCTTCGTTGTAGTGCAAGCCGATGCAGTCAGCGTAGCGCCCTGCGCCAGCGGCTGCCATCCCTTGCACGTAGCGATCATCGTTCCAGACGCGATCCGAGCCAAAGGCTGCCTCAGCGCCTGTCGGGGCAGGCGCCCCGCTGATGACGAGCGTATTCGGATTGTTGGCTTTGATCGCCCTGTAGGCTTTGGCGAGCAGCTGCGTATAAGTGACAGGGTTGATCGCGCCGCGCTTCCATTCGCGGTCAATGTTCTGCTCATTCCAGACCTCGATAGCGTCCGCGCCAGCGGCTGCCAACTGACCGACGAAGCTCGCATAGACATCTTGGTAGCTTGGCTCGACGACCAACTCTGGGTTTCCGATCACAGAGAGCAGAATCTTGAAGCCATTTGCCTTCGCCTCGTTGATGTAAGCGAAGGCGGCGGCATCGCCTTCTCTCGCTTGACGTTTCACCCAAGTCATGCCGGCGCGCCGCATGGCATTGACCGTAGCAGGACTCAGGCTTTGCACCTGACCGCCTAGCTCGAAGCCGCGCAGGTTAGCCCTGCCGGCGGCTGGCGGCGGCGCTGCTGGTGGCGGCGTTGGACCGCCGGCAGGCGCGGCGGCACTGCTGGGTGCGCCGCCAGCAGGATTGGTCGGCGCATCAGGCGGCACAATCGGCAGATTGCTCAGATTGGTGTTGGCGGGAAATTTCAAGTACTGCAGGACGACCCAGCCGACTGCGCCCGATTCGCTGCGTCCGTAGCCCCAGCCGCGCACAGTCGAGCGCCCCCTGATCTCCACGCGCTGACCGAAGCGCAGCGTATCCAAAATTGCGCCGCGGCGCGACGCCGACGAGCGCATGTACAGCTCATCCACGATCACCGTGCCTGTGACGGTCGTTTGCGCGTGAGCAGCGCCGCCGAAGCTCGCCGCGATTGCAAGCGCTGCCAAGCTGAGCGCGACCAGTGTGCGTAGCTTTTTTGATAAGGATGCCATCGAACACCTCCCAATCTGAGTTGAAACGGGCCGCATTATACCGAGCCTCGCGAAGCCGCCAAAAGCCTTGCTGAATAGTGCCTTCCATTTATAATCCTCTGTTGTGCATGTAGCGAGGCTTGTATGAGGAGCAATTGGTGAGCGATTCACGCCCTGTGCGCGTCCGCTTTGCGCCCAGCCCGACGGGCGACTTGCACATCGGCGGCGTGCGAACGGCGCAATTCAATTGGATGTTCGCCCGTCGGCATGGCGGCAAATTCATCCTGCGCATCGAGGATACTGATCAAAAACGGACTCAGGAGCATTCGCTGAGCAGCATCATGGACGGCTTGCGCTGGGCAGGCTTGGATTGGGACGAGGGTCCGGATATCGGCGGCGACTACGGCCCGTACATCCAGAGCCAGCGTCTGGCGCACTACCAGTACTGGGCGAATTGGCTCGTCGAGCATGGCAAGGCGTACCGCGCCTATGAGACGCCTGAAGAGCTGGAGCTGATCAGCGCGGCGCGCAAGGCGAGTGGCTTTCCGCCCGGCTATGATCGGCGCGCGCGGCAGCTGACGCCTGAAGATTGGGCGCGCCTTGACGCCGAAGGCAAGCCCTACGTCATCCGCTTGAAAGTGCCACTGGA
The DNA here is from genome assembly GCA_017743585.1 of Chloroflexota bacterium. Lineage (GTDB taxonomy): Bacteria > Chloroflexota > Anaerolineae > Aggregatilineales > UBA2796 > CP2-2F. Next base: position 1,847 of record JAGHYP010000107.1, on the reverse strand, counting down.
TGGAGAGACCGTCTTCGAGGACATGGTGCGCGGCACGATCCGCGTGCGCAACGACACGCTGCAAGATGCTGTCTTGCTGAAAGCAGATGGCTTCCCGACCTATCACCTTGCGCACGTGGTGGATGACCATCTGATGGAAATTTCGCATGTCATCCGCGCCGAGGAATGGCTTCCGAGCACGCCGTTGCACATCCTTCTGTACCAAGCCTTCGGCTGGGAGCCGCCGAAGTTCTGTCATGTGCCAGTCATCCTGCATCCAAGCGGCGGCAAGATCAGCAAGCGCAAGCATCCTGAGGCATCCATCTCGTATTTCATCAAGGGCGGCTACCTGCCCGAGGCGGTCACCAACTTTTTGTGCAACGTCGGCTGGAATTACGGCAAGACCGACGAAAAGGGCGAGGAAATTCAGGTTTTCACCAAAGAAGAGGCGGCTGAGGTCTTCGATATCACGCGCGTGACGCAAACAGGCACAAAGTTCGACGTGGTCAAGCTGAAGTGGCTGAACGGCGAATGGATTCGCAGGCTCTCTGATGAGGCGCTGGCGCGCCGAATGCAGCCGTTCTTCGAAGCAGCAGGCCTGAACGCGCCGTATGAGACCTTGCTCAAAGTCGCGCCGCTCGTCAAAGAGCGCATCAAGGTGCTGACCGACGCTGTGGAGATGGCAGGCTTCCTGTTCCGCGACGACGTGCCTGTGCCCGAGCCGAGCACGCTGATTCCGAAGGGCTTGACGGCAGAGCAGACGTGTGCCGCGCTACAATTGGCGCATGATACGCTCGCCGCCTTGCCCGATTTTGAGGTTGCGACGCAGGAAGCGGCGCTGCGCAGCACCGCAGAGCAGCTTAACATCAAAGCAGGCCAGTTTTTCAGCCCGATCCGTCTCGCCGTGACCGGGCAGAGCGTCTCGCCGCCGCTGTTTGAGGTGATGGCGATTATTGGGCGCGAGAAAGTGCTAGCGCGCCTCGCGCGCGCCATTGCGGTCCTACAAACGACCGCCTGAGTTGTTAGAAACAGCACTTTTGCCGATAATCTGCGAGACACGATAATCGAATAGTTTTCGGAGAAATCGCAGCGCATGACACGCAACGCCGATATGACGGGCAAAACCGTCCTGATCACAGGCGCCACGAATGGCATCGGCAAGGCGGCGGCGCGCGGATTGGCCAAGCTCGGCGCGCAGGTCGTGATCGTCGGGCGCAACGCGCAAAAATGCGCCGAGACCGTTGCTGAGCTGCGAGCGAGCACAGGCAACCAAGCGATTGAAGCGCTGAGGGCCGACTTATCGGTCATGGCGGAAGTGCGTCATCTCGCCGATCAAGTCAAGGCGCGCTATCCGCGCTTGGAAGTGCTGATCAACAACGCCGGCGCTTACTTCGATAAGCGCCTGACCAGCGCCGACGGCTACGAGATGACCTTCGCGCTCAATCACCTTGGCCACTTCTACCTGACGACGCTCTTGCTCGATCTGCTCAAGGCGAGCGCGCCCGCGCGCATCGTGAACGTCTCATCCGATGCGCATCGGTTCGCGCGCTTGAACCTCGTTAATCCACATCACCCGCCGACTTACAACGGCTTCCGCGTTTACGGACAGACCAAGCTGGCGAACGTTGTCTTCACTTACGAGCTGGCGCGCCGCTTGGAGGGCACAGGCGTGACAGCTAACGCAATGCATCCCGGCTTTGTGCGCACAGGCTTTGGCAGGAACAACGAAGGGCTGATCTCGAAGATCTTCAGCTTGCTGCAAGCCTTTGCGCTCACGCCTGAGCAGGGCGCTGATACCGTGATCTATCTCGCCAGCTCGCCTGAGGTGGAAGGCGTGAGCGGCAAATACCTGTCTCTTATACACATCT
>JAGHYP010000106.1 GCA_017743585.1 Chloroflexota bacterium | reverse complement strand
AGATGTGTATAAGAGACAGCGCCGATTACTTGGCAGTAGTCGGCACGCATTTCCAAGTGCAGCCGTGGCTTATCCACTTGCAATTGGTGCGCACGCTGCTGGACGCCTACTTCAATCGCTGCGCCGAGCTGGTCTCGCCGCCGCCGCTGATCAGCGGCAAGAAGCTGATGGAAGCGCTGAACTTGCCGCCCGGCAAGCTGATCGGTCAGCTGCTCGAGCAGATCGCCGAAGCGCAAGCCAGCGGCGAGATCAGCTCCGCGGAAGAGGCGCTCGAGCTGGCGCGCCGCCTGTGCGCAAACGCCTCAGCGCGCAACTGAATCACCATCACTCACCGACCGCATTGCGGCGACACAGGGAAGCCGCGCCGCCCGCGTTCCTCTGGCGCGTTCCGCCGCGCTCGCCAACGCGACCCAGCCGCTCATCACGGAGAACCGCGCTCGCTCTCGCATTTTGCGCAGGGCGCAGGCCGTGCCACAATAAGCTATCATCACCTCACGAGAGCGAGAGCTGGAATGTCTTGCAAAGTGAAGATGCTGACGCTTGGTCTGGTGCAGACCAACTGCTTCATCATCGGCGACGAGGCGAGCAAGACGGCTGTGCTGGTTGACGCGCCCGATAACGCGCCGCTGATCTTGGAAACACTGGCGCAGAATGGCTGGCAGCTCTCCGCCATCTTGCTCACGCATGCGCACTGGGATCACGTGCGCGCTGTGCGCGGCGTGAAAGAGGCCACCAACGCGCCGATCTACCTGCACGCCGATGACCTGCCCTTGCTGGCACAGATGCCCGAGCACATCAGGCTCTGGACAGGCGAGGCCGAATTGCCCGCGCCCTCGCCCGATCAGCTCGTCCAGCACGGCCAGCGGCTGACTTTCCCCGCCTGCGCGCTCGAAGTGCGTCACACGCCCGGCCACACGCCCGGCCACGTCAGTTATGTCTGGCACGAGGGCGCGGTCGTCTTCAGCGGCGATTGCCTGTTCGAAGGCAGCGTCGGACGCACGGATTTCCCCAACTCCGATCACAACACGCTGATGGGATCGATTTTCAAGCAGCTGCTCAGCTTGCCCGAAGATTACACAGTCGCTTGCGGGCACGGGCGCACGACCACCATCGCGCGCGAGCGCCAGAGCAATCCGTTCATCCTAGATTGGCAGGCGCGCTTCGGCGGCAGCCGATGAGACAACGCGCTCAGCTTGCTGGCGCGCCCTCGACCCGCCCCTCTGAGGCCGAGCGCGCCGCGCCTCGCGTCCAACGCATCTCAACTCAACACGTCTCAACACATCTCAGCACATAATGCCGACTTGCGCGCAGAAGATCGGGCGCAAGTCTTGCGCCGTCTGCGCTTGCACGGCCTCGAAGAACATGCGCGGCGTGCCAATGCCCAGATTCACCTGCCGCACATACGCGCTCAGCCCTGCGATCAGCGCGCCGTCGCCGATCTGCTCGCCAAGCTGCCGCAAAAAGACCGCGCCGCCGCCGTAGACCGTGCTCATGTAATCGTTGAAATCGCGAAAATCCTCAAGCGCTGTGTTAATCGGACGCACAGTGGTGATGCGATTATACCACGTCAGGATGTGCGACCAGTATTCTTCCGCAGCGTTGCCGCCGCCATAGCCTGAGTATTTATACAACAAATAGCCAGCTATCTGCGCTAAGCTTTCGTCAAGCCAAGCGTGACGCAAGGTATCGTTGCCTGCGAGGCCGTAAAACCACTGATGCGCCACCTCGTGCGCTGTGATGAAGCGCCGATAGGCGCTCGTGCGGTCATTGTTGACGAAGATCAAGGTCGGGTACTCCTCGCCGCCGCTCGGGAAGCGCGTGGCGATCACGCTCAGCTCGGCGTACGGATACGGGCTGAAAACGCGGTCGAAGTAATTGAAGGCGGCCGCGCTGATTTCCGCGATCTCTTGCGCTCCGACTGGGTCGCCGTTGTACAGCACGTTGATCGGCACGGCGGCGCCCGTTGCGCTCAGGGCGCGCCAGCCGCGCACCTGCACCAGCACAAAGTTGCGCACAGGGCCGGTCACAATCGTGTACGTCGTCGTGCTGTCGCCGTGGTTTTCAGCGCCTTTGAGCGCGCCGACAAACCACGTGCCGTAGTCGCTCGGCGCGCGCACGCGCACGGCGTAAAGCGCCGTCTCGGTGTAAGCGTAATCCAAGCCTTTGGTCGCCACCTCTTGCCGCCAGCCCGTCTGATCGTAGACGGCGACCATCGGCAGCGGCTCGCTGACGTAAAAGAAAGTGCTGCCCGCCGGCACAGTGATCGTGTAATCGAACTCAATGGTGAGCGCGCCGCCCGGCGGGATGGGCGCAGCGAGTGGCACGGCGAAGACAGTGCCGCTCGCATCGCGCAATTGCCCCGCGCTCGGCACGCCGTTCACGCTGAGCGCCACAATCTGCATCCGCCGCCCTCGGCGGAAAGGATGATTCGGATACAGCCGAAAGAGGATCTCTTCGTGCGGCACGCCGTCGTTGTTCACGTATAGCACGCGCGCCTTGCCGCTCAGAACGCCGCGCCTGTGATCCACGTTGAGCGCGATCAGGTAGCGCGTCCGATTGGCGAAAGCGTAGGCAAGGCTTGCGAAGCCCTCGCGCGCCCAGACCGAGTCGGTCAAAAGGGACTCATCGGGCAGCGGCGGCAAGCTAGAGGCATGGCTCGCCTCTGGCAGCGCGGCAAGCATCAGCGCGAGCGCGGTCAGCGCGTGCAGAAGACGGCGCACGCCAGCCCCCCTCATCGAATGGCGGTCGCCACTGCTGTACACGCCAAAGTCACCACTCCGAGCGATAAATTCAGCGCCGTCAAGCGCTGCTCGCGCAGCCGCAAGCGCTCCAGCTCGCCTTGATCCTTGCCGCGCGCTGCCAAGAGCGCAGCGCGCTCAAGCGCGGGCAGCACGCCGAATTGCATCAGCGCGCCCACGCCGATCATCCCGATCACAGCGAGGTGCTTGACCAACATCGCGCGCGACCAGTCGTTATCAATTCGCAACAAGCCGCTGTAATGCGGACTCGCGCCCATCTGATACAAGCCTGTGGTCAGCAGCACCAGCAGGCTCAGGTTAGCGATGACCTGAAAGCGCTTGCGCAGCCTATCCAGCAGGCTGAGCAGCGCCGCCGTGCCTTCAGTGCGCGCCAGCAACGCGCGCACATCCGGCATGATGACCAGCGAGAGCAACAGCAAGCCGCCCAGCCACGCAACGGTCGCCAATAGGTGCAGAAAAAGGCTGATCGTCAGCAGCCAATCCGTGACCATGCCCGCGCCTTTAGAGCCGCTTGAGGATTTCCAGCGCCTCTTGCACGTGCTTGGCGCCGTTGAGCATGTCGGCGAAGCGATGGCGGATGATGCCGTCGCGATCTAGGACGAAGGTGACGCGGTTGTTCAGCAGGCCGAAGGCTGTCCGCGCGCCGTAGAGCTTGTGAACTTTGCCGCGCTCATCGCTGAGCAAGATGTAAGGCAGGCGGTAGCGCTGCGCGAATTGGCGCTGCACATCGGGCGGGTCATCGCTGATGCCGATCACGGTCGCGCCGTGTTGGCTGAAGACAGTGTAGGCATCGCGGAAGGCGCAGGCTTCCGCCGTGCAGACAGGCGTGTTCGCTTTGGGATAGAAGAACAAGACGATAGGCCCTTTGCCGAGCAGGTCGGCAAGGCGGACGAGCTTGCCATCTTGGTCGCGCAAGGCGAAATCAGGCGCGCGATTGCCGATTTCAGCGCCGACGATCGGCTCAGCGTTCAGCGTGGTCACAGCTCAACTCCTCGCTTGAAATATTTGCTTGAAGTATTACAAACATAGGGCAAAAGTCAGCGCATGCCAAGTCAGGGGGCAGAGGAGATGTTCAGCAACCCGCTGAGGGCGCTCTGGGCGCGCGGCGAAGTGCCGATCAACGGCTGGTTGAGCATTCCGAGCGCGTGGACGGCTGAGATCATGGCGCGCAGCGGCTACGACGCCGTGACCATAGATCTGCAGCACGGCTATATGGACTTTGAGACCGCGCTCGCCATGCTGCAGGCGATTGGCAACACGAGCGCTGTGCCATTGGTGCGCGCCTGGTGGAACGATCCCGCTCTGATCGGGCGGCTGCTGGATGCAGGCGCGCTCGGCGTGATCTGCCCGCTCGTCAACAATCGCGACCAAGCGGCTGCCTTCGTCGGCGCGTGCCGCTACCCGCCGCAAGGCTTCCGCAGCTACGGCCCGACGCGCGCCGCGTCGCGCTACGGCGATGACTACTTCGAGCGCGCCAACAGCCAGATCCTGACCTTCGCCATGATTGAGACGGCACAAGGTCTGGCGAACGTGGACGAGATCGCCGCCACCCCCGACCTAGACGGCTTGTACATCGGCCCTGCCGATCTCAGCATCGCGCTCGGCCTGCCGCCCGAGACTGAGCCGAGCGATCCGAAGTTTTTCGAGGCGGTCGATCGCATCCTGGCGGCGGCTGAGGCGCACGGCAAGATCGCCTGCTTGCACGCGCGCACGCCCGAATACGCACAAGCGATGCTGGGCAAAGGCTTCCGCTTCGTCACGCTTGGCAGCGACGCCAACCTGCTGAGCGGCGCGGCAAAGGCAATCGTCAAAGCGCTCAAGACGTGAGGTCATCCGCTACACGAGCGGAAAATACGGCGTCATGCGGAGGATTTTGCTCTGGAAGTTGGTCACGTATTTATCTAGGCGCTCGCGGAGCACTTTCCACTCAGGATGCTCGAAGATCGCGCGCGCCGTTCTGTAATCCTCTGCAATGCCGCCCAACAAAATGGTCGGATGCTTGCCATACACGGTATACCAGCTCTCAATCGGCTCTAGGCCGAGCTTGCTCAAGCCAGGCGTCAGCTCGCGGATGAGGAATTCGAAGTACTCCTGATCGCGGCCGGGCAAGATGTCATAGGTCAAAATCACTCTGACTTGCATCGGGTGCTTTGCTCCATCACCACAACTTGCGTTTGCTCAGGCAGGTTGCTAACGCTCACTCTGAAGACCTGCTCTTGCTGCACACGGCTGACGCCCATCTCGCGCAGGAAGCACTCTAGCGGATCGAGCGCCAGCGTGCTGTTCGGCAGCTGGTAGTGCATCGGTATCACATAGTTTGGCTCGAGCAGGCTGATCACCTCAACAGCTTGCGTGGCATTCAGCCCGCCGCCGCCGACGGGGACAAGCGCGACATGCACGCTCTCCAGCGCTTCAATCACAGTTTGTGGCGGGATGTGATCCAGATCGCCCAGGTGCGCCACGCGCAAGCCGTCGAAATCGAAGACGTAAGCGATATTCGGCTTGGGCGGCTTTCGCGCTGTGTTGTGCATCGCCACGCCAGTGATGAACACACCGCCAATCTCATACTCGCCGGCGCCGTGAATCACGCGCTGCACGCCTCTCACGCCTTCTACGTAGCTGTGTCCGCGCGCCAAGTGGCTGATGGTGACAATTTCTGCTCTCAGCTTCGGCACTGCCAGGCCTAGGTGATCGTCAAATGGATCAGTGACCACTGAAGCCTTGCTGCGCTCTGCTAGCCGAAAGCAGCTGTGCCCGTACCATGTGATTTCCATGCAAGTGTCGAGGTCTTTCTACGCTGTGTTCGCTCGTGCGAGATCAATGCGCGCCATTTTAGCGCGGCTCAACTGTGGAAACAAGGCATGGCGCTCGATTCCTGCTGCAGCGCCTGAGCGCTCAGCGCCCAAGGGCTGCCGATTGACCCCGGCCAGCGGCGCTCCAAGGCACAGGAAGCGCACTTGAAGCGCACTTGCTGCGCGCTGCCTTCGCCTGCGAGCAGGCGACGCACTGGCCGGCGCGCTCGTGCTTGCCATCTAGCTATCGGGCAGCAACCCAGGCAGCGGCGTGATGTGCATCACGCCATTTTCCACGTCAATGCGGCGCACCACGCTCTCAATAGCGGGGATCAAGACTTCGCCGTACCGCTCGCCGTGTACCACATACACATCGTTAGCGCCTGTTTCAATCACGTTGACCACGCGCCCGAGCACGACGCCTTCGTTGGTCAGCACGGTCAGGCCGATCACCTGAAAAAGATAGATTTCATCCTCAGCCAGCGGCGCGGCATCTTGAAGCGCGACCAAGACATACTGCCCGCGCAGCTGATCAGCGGCCTCACGGCTCTCGACGCCCTCGAGGAAGATCAACCATTGGTCGCCTTTATCGTGCTGGCAGCGCGCCACAGTGTAGGCGCGGAGCGTCTCGGCGCGATCTGGCGTGCGCGAGAGGTAGATGGTCTCCAATGCGTTCATGCGTTGCGGCGTGCTGGTGAGCGCTTGCACGCGCAACGCACCGCGCACGCCATGCGGGCGCGTCACCCGCGCCACTGTCAGGTAGCCCTGTGCAGGCAGGATAGGCATCGGATCGCGCGTCACGGCTCAGCGGATATCCAGCACGACGCGTTTGCCGCTGCGCACAGCCGCCACGTGCAGCAGCGCGCGAATAGCGTTTGCCACGCGCCCTTCTTTGCCGATCACGCGCCCCATGTCAGAAGGCGCGACGCGCAGCTCGATCACCACTGCGCCGCGCCGTGAGCGTTCGGTCACACGCACGGCAGCCGGATTTTCCACGAGCGACTTGGCGATGTACTCAACCAGCTCTTTCACGGTCAGCGTCACTCGGAGGCGCTATCGAACAAGGCTGACTTGGCGGCAGGCGCGGGGCGGCGCGTCTTCGGACTAGGCTTGGGCAGCGCGGCGCGCGCGGCGTTCGCCTCTTCCACCAATTTCTCGAGCGGCTCGCCTTTGCGCAGGCGCGCCAAGCGATCCAGCGTGCCAAGCTTCTTCAACATATGCGCCACAGGCTCGCTCGGCTGCGCGCCGACGCTCAACCAGTACAGCGCGCGCCCTTCATTCAGCTCGATGGTCTCTGGCTCTGTGCGTGGGTTGTAGAAACCTATGCGCTCGATGTAGCGCCCGTCGCGCGGTGCTTCGCTATCTGCCACCACGATGCGGTAGCTCGGCTGCTTCTTCGAGCCAACACGACGTAGACGGATACGAACCATTTTCGCTCCTCAAGCTTGTGATTGCTAACTGCGGGTAGCGTCACCATCCCTTGAACAGGCGGCTGATATCGACCCTACCGCTTTTGAACATCTTCATCATCTTCTGCATCTCACGGAATTGGCGCAGCAGGTTGTTTATCTCTTGAATGCCTTCCAACTCGCGCTCGGGGTGCTTTTCCGTGTTGATGTAGCCTGCGCCGCGCGCGATGCGCCGCTTGCGGCTGGCGTTGATCAGCCTTGGATCGCGGCGCTCTTCAGGCGTCATCGAGCGGATGATCGCCTCGATCTTCTTTATGCTCCGATCGGCCTCTGCCTCATCAATTTGATCTTTGAGGCGACTCATGCCTGGGATGAGGGAGAGCAACTGGCTGATCGGGCCGAGCCGCTTGACCTGCTGCAATTGCGCTAAGAAGTCTTCAAGGTCGAACTCAGCGCGCATCAGTTTGCGGCTCAAGCGCTCTGCCTCGCGCTGATCGAACGCTTCTTGTGCCTTCTCGATCAGCGTGAGCATATCGCCCATGCCCAGAATGCGCTGCGCCATGCGGTCAGGATAGAATTGATCAAGCGCATCAGGCTTCTCGCCCGTGCCGATGAACTTGATCGGCACGCCGGTCACGGCGCGCATCGAGATAGCGGCCCCGCCGCGTGCGTCGCCATCCATCTTGGTCAGGATCAAGCCCGTGATGCCGATCCGCTTGTGGAAGCCTTCGGCAATTTTGACCGCCTCTTGACCGGTCATGGCGTCGGCCACCAGCAAAATCTCGGCAGGCTTCAGGCGCGCCTTGATCTGCTCTAGCTCGGTCATCAGGCGCTCGTCAATTTGAAGGCGACCGGCAGTATCCACGAGCAGAACGCCAGCGCCAGCTTCGCGCGCCTTGCGCAGACCGCGCTCGGCAATCTCCGGCGGCGCGGCGCTCGTGCCTTCCTCGTAGACGGGCACATCCAATTGCTTGCCGAGCGTCTTCAGCTGCTCAACTGCTGCCAGACGGTAGGTATCGGCTGCCACAAGGTAGGGGCGCCGTCCCTCGCGGCGCAGCTTGAGCGCCAGCTTGGCGGCGGTCGTCGTCTTGCCTGAGCCTTGCAAGCCGACCAACATGATCACCACGGGCGGCGTGCCGCTCAGATTGAGCCGACCTGGCTCGCCGAGCGCAGCCACCAGCTCCTCGTGAACGATCTTGATGACCATCTGGCTCGGCTTGAGCGCTTTCAGCACCTCGGCGCCAACGGCACGTTCGCGCACACGTTTGATGAAATCTTTAACAACGGGCAGCGCTACGTCGGCTTCCAGCAAGGCAAGGCGCACCTCGCGTAGCGCCGCGTCTACATCGGACTCAGTCAGCACGCCGCGCTTGCCTAGGCGGTCGAAAATCTCTTGCAGTTTGTTGGTCAGGCTTTCAAACACGCTACTTGCGTATGCGCTTCTGCACGGATGGATGCTTCATTCTAGTGGGTTTGGCGCCTGGCGTCAAGGCAGCGGGTGTTGACAGATGCTGAGCGGCTCAGTTAAAATGAAGCTCGTTGCGCGCTTGAAAACTCAGCCTTGAGCATCGCGCAACTACTTGCTATAATAGGCGCTCAGGCCTGCCGGCGTAGCTCAATTGGCAGAGCACCATACTTGTAATATGGGGGTTAAGGGTTCAAGTCCCTTCGTCGGCTTTGGCAGTTGGGCATCGTGCGCAACTGTTGGTTTCGGATACGCCTACATAGCTCAGGTGGTAGAGCACTCCCTTGGTAAGGGAGAGGTCATGGGTTCAAGTCCCATTGTAGGCTTCTCACCACACGTCTCAACGAGCAGCAATGCCCCAACTGCCGCCGCTGTGCCCTCAGGGCCAGCGCGCAGCGTTTTATCAGCTATCCACCTTGAGGAGTCATGACGCATGGCAAAAGCGAAGTTTGAGCGCACCAAGCCACATTGCAACATCGGCACCATC
>JAGHYP010000105.1 GCA_017743585.1 Chloroflexota bacterium | reverse complement strand
CTCAACAACGCAAGCGGGATGAGCGTTGGGCTCGGCGTGGCGCTCGGCGTGAACGTCTGCGTCGGACTCGGCGTGGGAGTCTCAGTTGGCGTTGCAGTGGCTGTGGAGGTCAGCGTGGCAGTCGCAGTCGGCGTGAACGTGAGTGTCGGAGGCGGGCTGAACGTCGGCGTTGGCGTGGGCGCCTGAGTGAAGCGGGCAAAAGGCGCGGCCTCGGCCTCTGGATTAGGCTGCGCGGCGCTGAACGCCTCAGTTGGCGCAAGCGTTTGGATAACCGTTGCGCTCGGCTCAGGCGTTGCAGTCAAGCTCGGCATGGATAGAACAGCAGTAGGCATGCTGCTAGGGGAAGCCAGCCACGCAGCGAATGTCGTCGTGCTGCAAAGCATGATGCCCGCCATGCTCATGACAAGCGACCAGACCAAAAAGCGGCAGCCTGCCTGCCCGGCTGCGCGGCGCTGCCGCCAATAGGCGTTGCGGCGGCTGCGGCGAAACATCAGCATAGAGAGCGCGAACAACAAGACGCCCAGCCCGAGCAAGATCGCCACGAGCAAGGGCGTAATCATCTGTAAGCGCTCAATGGCTGTCACGCGCTGACCCTCTCTCTGTGGATTGCTCGGATTGTATCACGCCATGATATCCTCACAACCGAGAGAGCAAAAGCGCGTAGAGTCGTATTTGTGAAATCTGTAATGCAAAGCGGTGTGGAAACGTAGCGGCGCAGCGCACAAAACCAACAGCGCTCAGTGAATCGAGGCGCTGCTGGGCTTGCTGAGCGCCACGCTCGACTTGCTGCCGTTGGCACTCGGAGCAGCCCGAATCGGTAGCAACAAGCTCACTTTTGTGCCTTTGCCGATGGCGCTCTCAAGGCGCAGCTGAGCGCCAATAGCTTGTGCGCGCTCGCGCATGTTGACCATGCCAAGGCTGCCGCGCGTCTCGTAGTTGCCGCTCACAGCTGAGACATCAAAGCCCTTGCCATAATCCTGCACTTCAACCAGAACATGCCGCCCCTGCCGTGAGAAGCGGATGTCTACGTGCGGCGTCTGTGCGTATTTGCGCGCATTGCCGACAGCCTCTTCGATGATGTAAAAGAGCGGGCCTTGGCGATGCGGCTCGATCAAGTCTGCCACGCCTTCCTCGATATGAAGATGGACGGGCAATTTGTGCGTTTCCAGCATCTTCTGGCTCAGCTGCTGCAGCGCAGGCAAAATGCCTTGTGTCTCCAAGACGAGCGGACGCAACGTGAAGAGCATGTGGCGCAGATTTTTGACTGTCTCGCGCGCGGTCGTCTCGATCTGTTGCAGCTCGGGCAGCAGCTCGCTGAGCCGATTGTTCTTGACAAGCTGACGGCAGTAGTCAAGGCGCATGGCGATGAGCGAGACTTGCTGAGTCGGTCCATCGTGCAGGTCGCGCGCCAGTTTCTTGCGCGCTTCTTCTTCAACTTCGATCAAGCGGTCGCGCTCTTGGCGCAGATTGTTGTAAAGAATGGCATTTTGAATGGCTATTGCAACCTGCGTGCTGATCGCAGCCAGTATGGAAGCTTGCTCAGGCGAGAACGCATTTGCCTGCGTGCTGGTGAAGATTAGCACGCCATAAGTCTCATAGCTCACGCGCAGCGGAATCAGCATTAGCGAGCGCGCGTTTTGCATGGCAGTGAAGCAGCTCAGCTCGGGGTCGTTATTAACGCTCGTGGCGAAGATCGGCTCAGCGCGCTGCAGCGCCTCTGCCAGCAAGCCCTTTTCGCCTGCCAGCACGTACCCTTGCTCGCGCGGCGGCAATCCGCGCGAGCTGGCAATGTGCAATTTGTCGTCATCGCCGAACAGCAAGACGACGCGCGTCATGCGCTCGTTTGAAGCGCTTGTGCGCAGACCAAGCGAACCAATATCCAGAGCGACGTTCAGCGCTTTTTCATAGTCGAGCGATGCGCCAAGCGCGTTCGTGATCTCAGCCAGGGCGCGCGCGCGCTCGTTCGTGCTCTGCATCATCTGCTCGATCTGCGCCTGCCGCGCGGCGAGTTGGCGCGTGAGCGCGGCGCACCGATTGAAGAAGCCTAAAACCGCCGCTGAGAGCAACAGCAAGCCGCCGCCTATCAACGCGCCTGCTGATGTGCCGCCCCCAATTGCCAATCCGCTGGAGAACGCGCCAAACGCTATGGCGAAGACCACGACCAGTTTCAGCATAGATCGCACCACACTTCCTCTGAGCATCGTTTCGATGTCGTTCGGGCTTGGAGCTACCAAACAAAACGCCGCCAGGACCCCCCTGTGCGGCGCGCGACACTATCAGCTAAAAGGTGGGCGCAAAAGGACTCGAACCTATGACCTCACGGATGTGAACCGTGCGCTCTGACCAACTGAGCTATGCGCCCCCATCGCCCAATAGTATAGCACGCTGCGCCCCGCTAGGCAAGACTCGATTTCTGCTCGCAGCGCCGATGCCTTTACACTCCTTAACAATGTTAGGTGATGCTGCTAGGGCAGCGCGTCATAATTGTATATCGGTTTTTGAGCGTTGTTCAACCCACAGCGCGCCGCTCAGCAATGGATTTTGCCCGCCCTTACGCGCTTGTAGGCACAACCTGAGCAGCCAGAAGCAGCGCACAGTCAGCTCTGCGGCACAAGATTGTGGTATTGACGATTGTAGTAGATCAGCGGCACGCGCTCTGGGAAGGCTTGCGCGTATACCACTTCACCGATGTAAATGGTATGCGTGCTGGCGTCGTGCGCAGCGCGCACCTCACAATCCAAAACGCCGACCGCGCCCTCCAAAAGCGGCGCGCCTGTCTTAGCCGTGGTGTACAGCACGCCTTCGAAGCGGTCGCCTGTGACGGTCGGATCGAGACCTGCGAAACGCTGCGAGAGCGCGGCTTGCTCTTTGCCCAGTAGCGAGACGCCGAAGATGCCTGCTCGTCTCACAAAGTCATGCGCGAAAGATTGCTTGTTCAAGCACACCAAGACCGTCGGCGGCTCTAGCGAGACTGAGGTGAAACTGCTCACAGTGATCCCGACGCGCACGCCTTCAAAGGCAGTCGTCACGACGGTCACCCCGGTCACCCATTGGCGCATGGTAGCGCGCAGCGCGTTTGGGTCAACAGGCATGTAGCACCTTACTCCAGCCGAAAGTCCGTCTTCAGCGTGAATTATAAATCTCACGCGCGAAATTGCCGCTTTCAAGCTCGGGAAAAGTGTCCTCAGCGTATCTTCAGCGTATCTGAGAGCGTGGCAGCAAGCCTTCAGCTTTACAGCTTGAGGACGCCCACCCTGTGGCAGCACTTGAGAATCTTCACGTCGCGCTTGTTACCTTTGACCGCTGTGGCTGTGTCGCAGTCGAGATGCATCACCTGCGCCGCAGATGCCGAGCAAGGCTTTGGTGGAAGGCAAACTCTTGACCATGTACTTCACGCTGAGCGGCAGCACAGTGGCCTTCGGTGCGTACCGCCAGCGCGACGGCAGCCTTTTCCGAGGCGCGGGAGCGCGCTATCGTCATTGTGCAAGGCGCAGGGGCATCTGCAGCCGCAAACAGCGGATCGCGGCCGCCGCGCAGCTGATCAACTACGGCCATTTTCCAAATTGATTGGCGCAAGCAGCTGATTGAGCGCGGCTATCTGTGCTTGCGCGCGCCCTTGTCCTGAAAACTGAAGACCTACAGACTGAAGCTGCCGCCTGGGTCGACCACGATAGGTTTCGCCTCGGTCTGGTTGTGAATCTGCTGCGCCCAGCTGGCCACATCTTGTTGAATGACTGGGAACGTGTTGTAGTGGATTGGGAAGACGCTCTGCGGACGGATTAGGCGCGTCGCCTCGATTGATTCGCTCGGCCCCATCGTGAAATTATCGCCAATCGGCAGCGCCGCGAAGTGAATGCCCAGGTCGCCGATCAGGCGCATATCGCTGAAGAGCGCTGTATCGCCTGCGAAGTACAGGCGCGTGTCATTGACGGTTAGCACGATGCCACACGCCACGCCGCCATAGCTGCCATCGGGGAAAGATGAGCTGTGATCGGCGCGCACGAACTTCACGTGGCCGAACGGATGTGTGTAGCCGCCGCCTGTGTTCTGCGGATGCGTGTTTTGAACGCCGTGATTCTGTAGCCAGACGTGAACTTCCCACACGCCGATCACAGTCGCACCTGTGCGCTTGGCGATGGCGACTGTATCGCCGATGTGGTCGCCGTGCGCGTGCGTCAGCAGGATGAAATCGGCTTGAAGCTGATCTGCCCCAACAGGCGCCAGCGGGTTGCCCGTTAGGAACGGATCGATCAAGACATGCACGCCATTCAAAGTCAGATCAAAAGCTGAGTGGCCGAGCCAGCGGATATGGATGCTCATTCAACAATCTCCATGTTCAGGGTTATGAGCCTAAATTATAGCGGACCTTTCGCACAACGGTCAGCGTTCGGTAGAGACAGCTTCCTAGGGGAATGCCGCCACATTGCAAAACAGCACTGGAATCGGATATAAAAGGTCACTGTGGTCAAGCACGAGCCTGATCAGCGATAACCTGATCATCTGATTCAGTCAATAGCCGATCTGCCTGAGCTACGTAGGCGGTCGAAAAGCTGGTGAGAGGCGTGCCGTGGCAGATACTGCTCCTTTCTCTGTGACTTTGCTGCGCTATCCGCGTCGCGATGGCGTGTACTGCGTGCTTCCTGACGCTGTGATTGTACACGATCGCTATCAGAATCGGCATGTACGCCTTGATGCGTTCGGCGCGGAGCTGTGGCTGCGGATTGATGGCATGACGACTCTGTACGATATCGCTGTTGAGATCGCTGTGAGCGCCGCCCTGCCGATTGAAGAAGTAGCCCGCAGCGCCTCTGCCATGATCGGTGCGTTGAGCGCAGAAGGTATCCTTTACGTGGAGCTAGAGCCGCAACCGCTGCCTTACCACTTGACCATGCCGCTCGATGAGCAAGACCCGTACCGCGCCGCCGCCAGCATGCGCGCCGAAGGCTGGTTCTAGGGCGCGCTGTGATCTTTCCTTACCACGCTGAGCGCATTGGTTTGCCAGTGCTCTTGCTGCCGCTGGGCGTCGCCTTGCTCGGCGTTTGGCTGGGCGGCGTGCTCGGCGTGGTCTTTTGGGGCAGCGGACTGGGCGTCTGGCTCTGGGCGGCGCTGCAAGGGCTGCGCTGGGGGCGCGGCGTGCGGCTCTACGAGTCGTATCTGCTCGTGCAAGGCTCGGTAACGGGGCGCGCGCGGCGCATTCCATACGCGCATGTGCTTGGCTTCGCCATCACCCCGCGCGGCGGCTTGGCGCTGCTCTACATCGAGCCGTCTGCTGCGCCACAACAAGCGCAGCCGACCGAGTCGCTGGTTAACTTGCCGCTCGAAGAGCGACCGCCGCGCCGATCCCTCATCCTAACTGCGCGTCTTGCCCAGCCTGAAGCGCTGCGCAAAGCGCTCGCTGAGCGCCTATCGAATCAGCTGAGCGTGCCTGAGAGCTATGTCGCCCGCCTAGCGCGTCGCCGCCGCCTGCGCGACGCGCTGATCGTGCTGCTCGCGCTGCTCGCAACGCCAATCTATGTCCTGCTCCTCAACCGCATCTTAAGTAGCTTGATCTGAAGGCGAAGATGTCTTACCGCGCCGAGCATGAGCGCCTGATCGCGCAGATCGGCGCGCAGCTGGGGCAGCAATGCCTCGCGCCTGAGTCGCCTGCAGAAATTGTCGAGCGCCTTGCGGCAGCCATTGCCAAGTGCGGCGCGCAGTGCGATCCGTTTGTGCAAGTCCCGCACGACGCCGATAAGCTCGATAAAATCGGCGCGACGGGCATCTTACGCTTCCTCTATAGCCATACAGGTGAGCAGAATCCGTCGTCAGCGCTGCGCATCGTGTTGCATGAGCTGGCGCATGTTCCCAAGATGGATTTCGCGGAATCAGCGCGCCTTGCGGAGCGGAAACGGGACTTTGTAGCGGCATTCTTGGCGCACGCGGCAATGTTCACCCATTGAGAAAAACATGAGAAAACATGAACGGCTGAGCGGAGCTCAGCCGTCGAGCTGTGTTTAGGGATTTACGAGAGCTAGTCGCCCGCGGTAGCTGCAGCAGCGCTAACTTCCATCGAGGCGGGCTCGGCAGCAGTCTTTGCCCTAGCAATGGCGTAGATCATGATGCCATAGCCGCACTTGGCAGCCACGTCCGCGATGCAGTAGCCGACCTGCACTGCGAGCAGCACGCCTGCGGTCATCGTCGCGCCGCCGCTGATGATCGGGATCAGGTACACGATTGGGTAGAAGCCCCACGTGGCGAAGAGCAGCAGACGGATGTTGCGCAGCAGGACTTTCGCCTCGCCCGTCTCCTTCTGAACGGCTGGACCGAGTCCGACGAACAGCTCATACAGGATATAGACGAAAGGCACGGTCGAGAGGAAGCCCCACAGCGCGCGCGTGCCTGTGTCAGTGGCGATCTCGCCTGGATAGCCCAAGATGATCATCAGCGCGGCGGCGGCAGCCAAGCGGAAAGTCAGCCAGCCCTTGCCCTTCGCAATCGTCATGACCGCTACCAGCTCAGCCACCAAGAGCGGCACTGTCAGCAGCCAGTCAATGTAACGGTAGGCATCGTTGAACGGCTTGCCGCTGGCTACATAGTTGCCCGCCGCGTTGATGACAAAGGCAGCTTGCCAGCTCTCGAAGATGCGCAGGTAGTGATAGCCTGCAATGGCGACCACCAACGCTGAGAGCGTGATAGCGTTGCGATACTTTGGCGCCACATTGCCGCGCGAAAGTACCAAGAAGATGAACGTGGCGAACATGGCGGCAAATGTGAACGAGAAAGCGTTGTAGACCAGACTGAACTCGCTAGCGGATAGTTGTGGCAGCATGTCCGTACCTCCTGTTGACGTATCCCGATCTGTTGTTCAGGTTGTTCAAAACTTTCACAAAGCATTGAAAGTTCTAAGCAAAATATAAGGTTGCGGCGACACCTTTGCACATAAATGTTGGATGAGTGTGAGTTAAATCAGAGATGAGACGCTACTGGATGCGAATAACCTGCGGAATCACAATTCCGCCGCGCTCAGGGCGTCCTTGTGCATCGTAAGCGTCCAGCGCGCGCAGCGCTTGGCAAGGCAGTGGGAAAGGCAAGTTGCACGCGCCAAGCGCCACCTTCAGCAAGTAGCTGCCTGGGGGCAGATCGAGCGGCACGCTCAGCTGCAGATCGTCGCGGATGTAGCCAGTGAGCTGCCAAGCGATGGTTGGCACGCCGCCGACGTGCCGATTGCTGCCGCGCGCCACGATCTTGCCCGTCTCGACGCTGATCAAGCGCAGCTCAGATTGATTGTGCTCCACAAGCGGACGCGCCGCGCGCCAATACAGCCTCAGCGTGAGCTTCTCACCGCGTCTCACGGTTTGGCACGGCAAGTGGTAGCCGAGCAAGTCTATGCCTGCCTGTGAGAAGCGCGGCAGCGGCGTCATCTCGCCCAGCACGCTGCCGCGCTCGCTGCGCGGCAGGACTAGGTCAGGGTGCGCGCGGATAACCAGCGCCGCGACCTGCACCATCAGCATCACGCTGATCAGGGCAAGCCGCTCGGCGCGGCTCAGCCGCAATGTGGAGTCACTCGGCACAGGTATTGCCTTAGGCAAGCGCTGCGCTACCAAGAGCGCGACCAACGCGCCTGCGCCCGTGAGCAGCCACGCCAGATTGCCGAGCGGCGTCTCGCTCACGCTCAAAGTCAGCTCGGCGTTGATGGCAGGCAGCGTCACTTGCAAGAAACCGCTCGGCGAGCTGCTGAGCGGCAATGGCTTATCTTGCAGCTGCGCGCGCCAGCCTGGGCCGTTGTGAAAGAAGAACTCGACGCGGTTGCTCTCTTGCGTGTTGACGACGTAGCGCCACGTCAAGCCCTCCTCTGCCAATGGCGAGATCTGCCCGCCGCCGCTGAGCGTCGCGCGATTCACGCGGTCGATCGGACGCCCCGAGCGCAGATTTTCCGCCAAGTTAGGCAATGGACGCGGCAACTCGTTCACGGTCGCGGGCAATAGGGCGCCCTCGCGCAGACTCGCCGCGTGGTAACCTGACAGCTCGCCTTCAAGGGCAGCGAAGGGTGTATCCGCGTTGTGACTCGCCCATGACGGCGGGAAAAAGGCAGCTGCCATCGGCAGGAATGGCACGAGCGCCAGAACGCCTAGTGCAATCGCGGCGCGGACGCCGCGCATTTCGCCTAAGCCTGCGCCGCCCGCCGATATCGCTAGGCAGAAAGTCGCCGCCAGCACGGCGTGATAAGGCAAGAGCGGCATGAAAGATTCTTGCGCCTGCCACAGCCGTCCGAAAGCGGGCGTGCTGAGCGCAATCAGCGCCGCCGCAAGCGCGACGAAGATGCCCACGTGCTTTCGTTGCCGACCTGCTCGCAGGAGCGCCAAGCACGCTAAGGCGACCACGCCGATGCCAACACCGCGCTGGGCGGGCGGATTTTGCGCGCTCAAATCGTAGCGCGGCGCGCTGAGCAAGCTCTCGGTCAATGGAATTGGCTCAGCGTAAGGCGGCGAGGCTGCGCTCAGCCAGCGGACTGCGTCGCGCTCGAGGAGCGCAGGCAGCCAATAGAACGCGCTCAGCAAAGCGACCAGCATCACGAGCGCCACAAAATGCAGCGCGCGCTTCAGACGCGCCTCAGCGGGCGCGTAGATTCTGCCGCTCAGCGCTACGAAACCTAGCACGATGCCGCCGAAGAGCGTCAAGCGCGAGTCGCACAACACAAACGCGAGGCACGAGACGAGCGCAAGGGCGAAAGCGCGCCGATCGCCTGTGCGCCAGAGCAGGTCTAGGGCTGCGGCAGCGCACGGCAACAAGCCCAAGGCGAGCATGTAGGGCAGCTCGCCGAGTTGATAAGGCAATGTGAAAGCGAGCGGCATGCTCATCAGGTAGCTGAAGGCGGCTAACACGCCGCCGCGCGCCCCAAAGCGACCGCGCCCAAAGGCATACATGCCAATTGCTGCCGCCGCCCACGCGATCAGCATCATAAC
>JAGHYP010000104.1 GCA_017743585.1 Chloroflexota bacterium | reverse complement strand
GCTTGATGAGCCTGCCGAGCCGCTGCCTGAGGTGCAGGTGCAGGCGCAGTGCGCACAGCGGGCATCAGCGGCGGAATGCTGGACACTTCAGGCGCCGGCTCGGAGACAGTCAGCGCCGACTCTGGCGACTCAGGCGGCAATTGATCGCCGAGCGCGCTCGGCTGAGGCTGTGCTGCGCGAGAAGGCGTTGGCGTCAGCATCGGCAACGGCGCGGGCTGCCTCAGATCGGGCGCGGCGGCTGGTGCGCTTGGCGCAGGCATAGGGCGCGCTTGGCGCGGGCGCGGCGCTTCGGCGCGACGCTTCAACGCCTCGCTGAGTTGCTCTAGACGCTTGCTGAGCGCGATGCCCCAAGCCCTGAGGTGCTTGCGGCGCACGCCGAAGATGTTGCCGATGGCGAACACGATTGCGATCAGGTAGATCAGGACGGATAAGCCTGAGCCGAAAAGCTTCGCCATCAGCTCGCCGAGCGCCCAGCCTATGTGTCCGCCGCCTAGACCGCTGCGCGCCAGCGCGCGCGGCTCAGGATCGCCCGCCAGCAAGTGCAAAAGCGCCAACAGCGCTAAGAAAGCAATTTCGGCCGCCAGCAGCCGTCGCCACGTCAGGTGGATTTTGATGCCCGCGCGCGGCAGCACAATCAGCACGCCAATTCCGATCAACCCAGCTGAGAACAACAGCGCGCCGAAGCGTCCGAAAAGCTGGCTGATGAAATCCGCCCATTGGTCAGAGAGCGAGAGAATGGCGGCCGTCGGCGTGCTATTGAGCAAGGTCAGCAGGGAGACCGAGCCGAGCGAGATCAGGAAGAGCGCCGCTAGGTCATCCACCCAGATCGGACGCCTCTCGTAGGCTTCATAGAGTTCGTGCGGATTCTGTAGCGCGCGGCGCCAGAGCGGCGGCGGTGCACTGGCAGGACGCTTCGTGCGCTCCACGACGCGCAAGGGCGCGCCAATCTTGGCGCGGCGCGGCATCAACAGGTCAGAGGGGAGCAGAATCAGAGTCTTCGGAGTCCGTTGCGCTGCGCCTGTGCGGCGCGGACGCTTAGCAGTGCCTTTTGGCGACGCCGTCGGCCCTAGAGGCTTGGGATTCGCTCTAGACGCCGCTCTTCTAGCCATCTCACGCGCTCTGCTGAACGAGCCAAGCGTACCACGATCTCACGATCTGTATCTGTGCTCAGTCTACCACGCTTGGAATAAATTTCGGGAGCGGCGCGCTCAACAGTCGCGGCATGATGAATTTCTCTGCTATCTTGCGTCACAGGCGCGCTGAAGCGTGGATCGTCAAGTTGGGCGATTGCGCGCCGATATGCTGGAAGCAGCTGCGCCCAGCCTTGCCCGCACACAGCGCCCGCTGTGAGGCTCAGCTCGGCTTATCGGCGTGCGACCAGCCCTGCCAGCCGCGCGCTTGCCAAGCGGCGTAGAGCGCCACGGCGCCGGCGCTCGCTACGTTCAAGCTCCCAACATGCCCGCGCATCGGCAGCGTGACGAGCAGGTCGCAGGTATCGCGCACTAGGCGGCGCAGCCCTTCGCCTTCGCTGCCCAAGACCAAGCCGAGCGGGATATTCAGATCGGCGCGGTCAATGGGCAGGATGTTCGGCGCGATGTCTAAGCCCGCTAGCCACAGGCCGTATTCTTTCATGCGCTTCATGGCCTGCACTAGGTTCGGCACTTGCGCGATGTTCAGATGCTCGCTGGCGCCCGATGAAGCGTTCACGACGGCAGGCGTGATGCCTACGCCGCGCCGATCTTGGATCACCACGCCATGCACGCCGACCGCATCGGCAGTGCGCAGCAACGTGCCGACGTTTTGTGGGTCTTGCAGCAGGTCGAGCAGCAGGACGAACGGCTTCTCAGCCCTAGCTTCAGCCGTCTCGAAGATGGTCTCGATCTCGACGTATTGATAGCCGCCCGCGCGCAGCGCCACGCCTTGATGATTGCCGCCTTGCGCCAGATCGTCCACCATGCGGCGCGGTATGCGCCGCACAGGCAAGGCGCGCTCCTCGGCTGCTGCCAAGATATCCGCTACAATGCCGCGCTCTTCCGTGCCTTCCGCCAAGATCAGCTGTTGCAAGCTGCGCCGAGCGGCGCGCAACGTCTCCAAGACTGCCCAGCGTCCGAAGATCACCTCGGACATGCTCATTCTAGACGGTAGGTCGTGCCTTCGGGACGATCTTCCAAGATCACGCCGAGCGCCCTGAGCTGGTTGCGAATTTGGTCGGCGCGTGCGAAGTTCTTCTCGGCGCGCGCCTGCGCGCGTATCTCGATCAGCAAGCGGATCAAGGCGTCGGTCAGGCGCATGTCAACGCCGTGCGCCTCGTCTTTCGGTATGATGCCCAGCACTTGCCCGCCTAGATCACTGTAGAGCGCTTCAATCGCCGCCAGCGTCGCTTTGTTGACCGGCTCGCCGCTGTTGAGAAGCTTGTTCACCTCGCCCGTGAAGGCTTGAAGCACGCCGAGTGCAGCGGGCGCGTTGAAATCATCATCCATTGCGGCGATGAACTGCTCGCGATGCGCCCGAATGACCTGCGCAAAGGTGTTTTCGCCCTCTTCAGGCGCGTTGCGCAGCCGACTGCGCACGAGTCGGACTGCGCTAGCTAGGCGTTCCCAGCCGCGCTCAGCCGCGCGCAGCGCTTCATCGCTGAAGTCAATCGGATTGGTGTAGTGCGCTTGGAACATGAAGGTGCGAATGACTTCAGGGCGGTAGCGCGCTAGGGCGTCTTTGATGGTCACGAAATTGCCCAGCGATTTGGACATCTTCTGCCCGTTGACGGTCAGGCTGCCCACGAGCAGCCAATAGCGCGCGAATGGAACGCCGTTGGCAGCTTCGCTCTGCGCGATCTCGCATTCGTTATGCGGGAAGATGTTATCAATGCCGCCGCCGTGAATGTCGAACGTATCGCCCAAATACTTGCGCGACATGGCAGAGCACTCGATGTGCCAGCCTGGGTAACCGCGCCCCCATGGGCTGTTCCACTGTAAGATGTGGTCCTCGGGCGCTAGAATCCACAGCGCGAAGTCCTCAGGACTGCGCTTGCCGCTGCCCTTCAGACGACGCGAGCCGGTCTCTTGCTCTTCTAGGCGGCGCCTCGAGAGCTTGCCGTACTCAGGCCAGCTCGATACGTCAAAATAGACGCCATCCTCAGCCACGTAAGCGTGACCCTTGCGCAGCAAAGTCTCGATCATCTCGATCTGCTCAGGGATGTGCGCGCTGGCGCGCGGACTGATATCAGGGCGCACCACGCCGAGCGCGTCCATATCGGCGAAGTAGCTGCGCGCGTAAGTCTCTGCGATCTGCATCGGCAAGGCAGAGGCTTGCCGAGCTTTCTTCAGGATTCGGTCTTCGCCGCTCTCCAGCAAGTGACCGACGTCCGTCAGGTTCTGGACGTATAGCACGTCATAGCCGCTGAAGCGCAGGTAGCGCACGATCATATCGAACGAGATGTACGCCTTGGCATGACCGAGATGCGAGTGATCGTAGACCGTCGGCCCGCAGACGTACATGTTGACCTTGCCTTCGTGAAGCGGGACGAAGTCTACCTTTTCGCGCTGTAGCACGTTATAGACGCGCAGAGGCATAGCGGGGAAAACTCCTGAATGGTGCGAAAGGGTCGTGCGCTGTAAATTGTACCACAAAGCGCGCGTTGAGAGGCGTGAGACGGTCACGTCGTCCCACGCCTCAGGTGCTCACGGCGCGCGGCGCGGCGTTGGCTCGTAGGTTGGCGTTGGCGGCAGGAAGAGCGGCAGAGTCGGCAGCGGCGTCGGCGCTTCAGGGTTGATGGCGCCGAGCCAAGCGCGGAAAGCAGTCTCCATCTCGACAAAGCTCATGTTCGAGACCTCCTCAAGCGCGGCGCGTTGCGTGCGCCCGCTCCAGATCAGCTCCCAGACGCGGCGGTGCGCCTCGATGCCGTACGTCTCGGTCAGCCATACCCAGAACATATAGCCGATGTCGTATGCTTCGCGCCCGCCTGGCCCTTCACCCTGCAGTGAGGGCAGCCGGCCCTCGCGCGCCCAGCGCCGCACGCGCTGCTCAATGCGCGGGCCGCTCGTCAGCTCGAAGAACGTGGCGTTGCCTTCAATGAACCAGCGCAAGCCCGATGTGCCGCCATTGGCATATTGATACAAGTGCGCGATCTCGTGCAGCACAGTGTCGTTTGCCACTTCCTCGACAGGCTGGATAAGCGGATCGTAAACCTGCGCCGTCGCGCCCCACGACTGGCTGGTTTGCCCGACCACCACCAAGCCGCCGCCGACCGTGCCGCGCCCAGGCGACCACTCTGCCCACGTCGCGAAATCGGCGTAGATGATCGCGCGCGGCTTATAGCCGAGCGGCCTTGCCCAGCTCTTCTCGTACAGCGGACGTTGGCGCTCCATCGCGGCAATGATCAGCGGCCCGATCTCATCAGGCACGCCTTCCTGCCAGAAGACAATGATGTCATCCGACTCCATGCGATTCCACTTGCGCGTGTTATCGGCGTACTCTGCATATTGGCGTGGCGTCTCGTAGATATTCCCCGCTTCATCTTGCAGCAGCCACCAATATTCCACGCTCACCCATTGCGGCACAGCATCGCTCGGAGCTTTCTCCCAGACTGCGACCATCTTCGTGCCGCTCTCATCGATCTGAGCGAGGCGGCGCGTGCGGCTGCTGACAGGCGAATGGCGCCACAGCACAGCCGCGCTCACGATCTTGCCGCCTGTGCTGGTCGCCTCTAGCCTGAAGGTGAAGCCTTTGGGAAAGTTGCTCTCAAAGGAGCTGCTGAGAATCGTCCATTGCGCATTGCCGCCGTTGTTGGTGGGGGTAGGCGGCGGCGTGGCAGTTGAGAGAAAGCCGCTGCCCGCAGCGACCGGCAGGCTGAGTGCGATCAAAGCTGCCACCACGAGCAGCGTCAGCAGGCTCAAGAACGTCTCGCGCTTGAACATCACAAACTCTCCTTGCCAAACTCATCGTTCACGAACGGCGCGGCGTCGGCTCATGGGTGGGCGATGGGAAGAAGAACAGAGTCGGCGTCGGCACGAAGGTCGGCGGAATTTCGCGCAAGCCGAGCCACTCGCGCCATGCGATCTCGTATTCGTCCATGCTCAAGCCCGTCACGCGCGTCAGCGCCGTCTCAAAAGTCTTGCCCTCTTTGACCAGACGGATGATCGCGCCCAAGCTCTCCAGTCCCCAGCGTTCATACAGGAAAGCGACCAGCGAGGCTGCCTGCGCATACCAATCGCGCACGCGCGGCAGTTCGTTCCGCCCAATGGTCGTGCGCGCGTCCATCACGGCAAGCCGCTCCAGCTGACCCGTGCGCGCCAAGAGGCGCGCGCGCTCGATCTCTTCCTCAACCCCTTCTAGCTCGTTATTGACCGCTTGCCCTTCATTGAACCAGATCGGAATGGCGCTCGTCCGCGATCCCATCCAGTAGTTCAAGAAAGCGTGCGCCAACTCGTGCGGAATCAGCTGATTGAAGAACCAGCGGCGGCGCTCAGCGGCGACCTGCGCTTGGCAATCGGCGTCGCAATTCAGCATAGACGCCGCGCGCCCTTCATCCAGCCAGCCGAGCACAATGCTGCCGATTGCCACGCCGCCAATCCAGCTCTGGCAGCCAAATGGGCTGTAAATCGTGCAGAAATCCGCCTGTGAGTTGAAGACCACCACGCGCAGCTCGTCCTCTGGCACGAAGCCAGTCGCCTTTGTCACGTGGTCGAAGCCGCGCCGCGCCACATTCAGCAAGGCCTCGCCAAACGCCGCGTCGCGATCGTACCAGTAGACCGCGACCTTGCCGTCGCTCAGCTTCTGCCAATCGCGCGTGCTATCGCTGATCTCAGCTTGCACTTCAGGCGTGCGGTAGCGATTGCCTTGATCGTCGATCAGCTCCCAGCGGTAGAAAACGACCTGCCATGGCGGCATTGTCTCTGAGCGCAAGCGCCAGGTGTAAGATAGCTCAACTTCCTGCGCGGGCTGCGCAACTTCAACGCGATGGGCGAGATTGGCGCTGAACGAGCGCACGCGCCAGATGACGCGCGCCGCGACGATCTTGCCAACCGCGCTGCGCGCCCTGACGCGGAAGATGAACGAGTCACGGTAACGGCTCTCGACGGATTGGCTCAGCACGCGGATCGGCTCTTGGGCGCGGATCGGCGCGCCGGAGAGCAGCAGACTGAGCGCGAGGCAAAGGCAGACCAGACGAGCGTACTTCATTGTGAATTGTGAGATCATCCAAGCTAAACGGACGACTGCCAGGCTGCGAGCAGCTCAGCGAGATCGGCGAACACGCCATCGGGCGCGATGGCCGCTGTTTGATCGGCGCGGCTGACGCCTGTCAGAACCAGCGCGCTCTTCATGCCGACGCCTTGCGCGCCCAGAATATCGGTATCCAAGCGGTCGCCGATCATCAGCGTCTGTGCAGCAGGCACGCCGAAGTAGCGCAACGCCGCCTCGAACATTGGCGCGGCAGGCTTGCCGATCATGTACGGCTGCCGCCCTGTCATGGTCGCCACAGCGCTCACCAAGCTACCAGCGCCAGGCCCAACCTCGCCGTTCGGCAGCAGGAAAGTGGCGTCGCCGTTGGTGGCGATGAACGCCGCGCCCGCCAAAATGCGCTTCCCTGCGATGCGCAGCTTATCGTAGGTCAAATTGCGATCCAAGCCGACCACCACGATTTGCGCGCGCTCAGGATCGAACGGATAGCCTTGCGCCGCGATCAAGTCAATCAGGTTTTGGCTGCCAATGGCGAAGAAAGGCGTGCCTTGCGGAAAGCGGCGCGCGATCTCTTCAGCCGTCACTGCACCTGAGGTGATCACCTGCTCAGGCGTGGCAAGGATTCCGAACGCTTCGAGGCGCGCTAGGTACTGAGTCGGCGTGCACGTGCTGTTGTTGGTGATGAACGCATAGGGAATGTTCTGTGCGCGCAAAAACTCGAAGAAAGCTGGCACGGCGGGCAATTTTTCATCTCCGCGCCACACCACGCCGTCCAGATCGAGCGCGCATGCGCGAATGGCACGCAAATCCAGCATTCAGCCGTGCGCTCCAAGCCGCTTGCGGATGAATTCAAGCGCCATGGGATCGATCAGCTCAGGGCGATCGTCAGGCGACCAACGCTTTTCCAAGTTCTCCATGCCAATGAACGACCAGAAGCCTTCCTGCGCCGCTTAATCCCCGATTCCTATCCCGCCGTCGCAGCGACTCATGCGCCTCGAGCTCTAGAGTCAGCCTTCGAGGGCCTAGCGAGCGTCTCCTCTGCGCTCAAGCCTTGCGCTATCGGCGCCAAGCCGTCTTTGCCAAGGCTGACTTTGGCGAAGGCTTGTGCTGGCGCAACGCCTGCGCCCGCTTGCGCCCAGCTGATCGCAGCCGCCGCCAGAAACTTGCTGGCAACTGCCACGCCCGATGCTTACGTTTGCGCGTCGCGCGCGACGATTGAGACGACGATTGAGAAAGTTGTGCGCTCGCCTTTCTGCTTCTCATCCAAAGTATAGCCATTTTGAGCGTTGAGCGGTAGCGCCTGCCTGTTCAGCGCGCCCTCCTCTGCGCTATACTCAGCAATCGCTCACGAATGGCGAGGATGACGGGGATGATTCAGCGCCTCAACCTGAAAGTGATGGTGATCGATCGCGATTTCTACGCGCTGCGCGCCTTGAACAGCTGCATAGCATGGGATAGGCGCGCGCGCGTGGTCGGCCTGGCAGAGTCTTTTGAGCAGGCGCTTGTCGTCTTGGATGACCTGTCGCATGTTGAGCATCCTGACGTCCTCCTGCTCGACTCGGACAGCTACGACGATGCTGAGCTGACGCGCGTCATCTCGGAGTTGCGACGGATTGTGCCGCGGCTTCACCTGATCTGCCTTGCGCACCAAAAGCGCACGGCGCGCGTTGAGTTGGCTTACAATGCGGCGTGCCGCGCGTACTTTCTGCGCAACGAAGTGCGTCTGCTGCTGGTGAACGCCATCATTTACGCCATACAGCGGACGTTCACGGTCACCAAAGGCGTGCTTGATCATCTGCAGGCAGAAAATGCACCGCTCGCCAAGCATGTTGACGTCCTGCCGCGTCCGCGCGAGTATCCTGAGCTGACCGAGCGCGTCCGTCAGGCGCTGTGGCTGTATGTGATCGAAGGGATGCCTGCGCAGCTCGCTGCGGATGAGATGGGCGTCAGTCCGCATACTGTGCGCAGCTACATCAAAGAAGGCTATCGCATCCTTGAGGCTCACGATGACAGTCAATATCCTGAGGACATGAGCCCGATTGAGCGCGCTTTCATGCGCTTCACAGCGCTTGACCTGCGCAGCGCCGCCGCATCCGACCCCGACCAGAAGCCATTCGATCTGCAGGCGTGACAATCTGGACACCCATAGCGCCGCCCTGCTAAAATTCAACGCAGGCAGCGCAAAAAGCGTGTCCACAACTCTCATGAGCCAGACGTTCGAGCCGCTGATTGGCGAGTCGTTCGACTCGAACCTTGAGATTTGCTATGAAGTGCTGCTGTATCTTGCCAGCCGCATGGCGCGTCTGCGCGCGGGCGAGGTATTTGAGTATCTCAGCGGCGATCCGAGCGCTGAGTCAAAGATCAAGGATTGGTGCGATGCGCGGGCTTTCAGGCTCGCCACCTGCGAGCGCCTGCCTGATGGGCGCTGGCGTTTCGTGATCGAGAAAGGTGAGACGCCATGTCTGACTTAAACGCGCCTCGACCTGACGCCGCGCTTGAGCCTGTTGAGAGCGACAGAGCCTTCCGCCGCGAGTGGCTGATCATCCTCGCCACTTTCACAGCGCTCACGCTTGGCGTTATGCTCGCTATTGAACAGTATGGCAGGCAGAGCCTCGCCGCCGTGCCGACCCGCACCTTTGCGCCGCCCGGCGCGCTGCGCGAAGTGCAGCTGGAGCAATTCGGCTTGCGCCTCCAAGTGCCATCCGACTGGAGCGCGCCGATCATCCGCGATGCGCACAGCTTTGTGATCTCCGCTGATGGCAGCGCCGATACGCGCACAACAGCTGCGCCGTTCCTCTACGTGGTGGTGGATGCGCTGCCATCAGCGGAGATCACA
>JAGHYP010000103.1 GCA_017743585.1 Chloroflexota bacterium | reverse complement strand
GCCTGCCGAAGCGACTTGGGAGAGCCACGCCTCGAAGTCGCCTTGATCGCGCTGATAGATCGGCGCGCGATGATGCGGCGCCACCAGCAGCTCAGCGCCTGCCGCGTGGTGAATGCGCAGCGCTTCGATCACGCCGCGCAGCAAGTGCGCTCGGTCTCGCTTGGATAGGCGATAGAAAATGGCGGGCGAGCCGTCCCGCTTCAGGCGAATCTCGCCGCTGTCGCGGTCGCGCGTGATGATCAAAATGTTGGCGAGTTCGGCGTAGCGCGCCATCAATTGCTTGTGCTGTAGGCCATGTTGCCATGGCAATGCCACAGCCGCCAAGCCCGGATGTCCAGGCGCCGACTCAAGCGTGACGCCATAGCCACGACCGTCCAGATCGCTGAATTGCGGCACGTAATGGCTCATCATCACGCCTGACCAGCCGTTGATCGGCTCGCGATAGAAGCCGAAGGCGCCCGTGCTCGGGTGCAAGTGCAAGTTACGCCCGATGTGCGCGTTGGTCAAGCCTGAGCGCAGCAGGAGCGCAGGCGTGTGCAGCGCGCCTGCCGCCGCCACCACTGCGCGCGCGCGCACGGTCAGCCGCACAGGGCGACCGTCAGCCGTGTGCGCCGTCGCCTCTACGCCGCGCGCCGTCCCCTCTTCGATCAACACGCGCTCCACGTGCGCGCCGACCGCAATGCGCGTGTTGTGTTGGCAAGCGTCCTGTAGATACGTCTTGAGCGCACTCTGCTTCGCGCCATGCGCACAGCCGAAGCCACACGCGCCGCAATCCGCGCAGCCTTTCACGTTGCGCGGGATCACCTTCACAGCGTAGCCGAGCGCTTGCGCGCCGCGCACCAAGACCGCATTGCGCGCATTCGGCGCTGACTCTTCTTCAGTGACGTGCAGGCGCGCTGAGACGACGTCTAGCGCGCGCTCAAACGTGCCGTCAGTGAAATCCACGCCGTACTCGCTCGCCCATTCGGATAGCACATGCGCAGGCGTGCGCAGCGCCGCTGCCCAATTGACCGTTGTGCCGCCGCCGAGCGTGCTGCCCGCCAAGATCATCATGCCCAAGTCTTCGCTGACAGCGAAACCACCTTTTTCGAACATGCGCGCCTGGCTGCGCACTTCATAGCCGTCGAAATCAGGCTCGGCGTAGTAGCCGCCTTTCTCCAAGACGATCACGTCCAAGCCGGCGGCGCTCAGCTCGGCAGCCACTACGCTGCCGCCCGCGCCGCTGCCGACGATCACCACGCCCGCCTCGAGCGTTGTATCGCCTTCAAAGCGCAACGGCCGCAACGGCTTGGTCGCTTTTGGCGGCGGCGCAGGCTTCGGATAATTCAGCGCCGCCCAATTCGGATTCTCGCCTGCTGCATCGGCATCGGCGTAGAAGAGCAGCAAAGTGAGCCGCTTGAAGGTGGAGAAGACGCGCCGTTGCAGATCAAAAGGGCTATCCGCCCAGGCGCGCAAGAGCGCCGTGCGCTCGCTCAAATCCATCTCCAAAATCGAGCGTGCCTTGCCGCTCAAGAGCAAATTGGCGAGCGGCTGCGTCAGGGCGTCCAAGACCAACTTGATCTGATCGAGGCGATCGGGCGCGGTCTGTTGCAAAATTTCGGCGAGGCGCGCAGGCACGGCGAGCGCGCTAGCAGGGCGACTGTACAAGCCGTGCGGATCGGGCTGCTCGACCGCGAGCGCAGGCACGAGCGTATCGCAGATCAAGCGCAAGACCGTCATCTGGCGCGCCGTGAAGGCTGAGGCGTTCATAACGTCACTCTCAAAACCTGTACACATGGGCTGATTATAGCAAGGCTGCGCTGCATTCAGAAGTTCTGGCGAGCAATCGCGTTGAGGCGGCGAGCGGTGAGATCACGGGCGCGCTGGCTGGCATTCCTTACAATCTGCTCGTAGTTGCGCCTAGAGTAGGGACGTTTTACAATCCAGCGGCGCCAATTGTCAGCGGCGCAGTCGAGATCGTGGTGACTTTCCCGCTGCGCTAGGAGGCACGTTCATCTACGCTGATGCATGATTTACGCGGCTACATGAGATACCTTGACGCTAACGCGTGCAGCGCAGAAGACAGTCCGCACAGACTGCTTCTTTGTGCGCACAGCGGCGATCTGTGCTAGGCTAGTCTCGTGCGAGTAGCGACGAAAGTGAGCTGCCGTGTCTGAAGTTTTCAAGGTCAGCGTTTTGAACGCCTACCTGCGCCGCCTGATCGAGCGCGACGCGCCGCTCCAAGATATCTGGGTGAAAGGCGAAGTCTCGAATTTGCGCGCGCAGAGCAGCGGACACTTGTATTTCACGCTCAAAGATGCATTCTCCGAGCTGCGCGTGGTGATCTGGCGCGACAAAGCGCAACGCCTGAGCCACATGCCCAGCAATGGCGAGCAAATCCTTGCGCACGGCAAGATCGGCGTCTATGAGCAAGGCGGACTGTATCAGCTGTATGCCGATGCCGTGCAGTTGGCTGAGGCACAGGGCGATCTGAGCGCGCAATTCCGCGCCCTGTGGGCAAAATTGGAAGCGGAAGGCCTGTTCAGGGCTGAGCTGAAGCGCCCGCTGCCGCGCTTCCCTGAGCGCATCGGCGTGGTCACTTCAGAGAGCGCCGCCGCCTTTCAAGATGTGTGCAACGTGCTGCGCCGTCGTTATCCGCTCGCAGAAGTCTGGCTGAGTCACACTCCTGTGCAGGGCAACGACGCGCCGCCGCAGATCGTGGCAGCCTTGCAGCGCGTGGATGCGCTCGGCGTGGACGTGATCCTGCTGGTGCGCGGCGGCGGCAGCGCTGAGGACTTGTGGTGCTTCAACGATGAGCAACTGGCGCGCGCCTTGCGCGCGACGCGCGCGCCTGTGGTCACAGGCATCGGACACGAGATCGACCTGACGCTGGCGGATGGCGCGTCCGATCAGCGCGCGCCGACGCCTTCAGCCGCCGCCGAGATCGCCACGCCTGATATCGCCGTGTTGCGCGCTGAGCTGGCGCAGAGCGCCGAGCGCATGAGACGGGCGCTGCAAAGCCATCTTCAAAGCCTGCAGGCGCTACTGGAAAACATGGCGCACAAGCTCAGGCTCGTCTCGCCGCGCCCGCGCCTTGAGGGCGAGCTGCAGCGTCTTGACGCGCTGAGCCAACGCCTAGAACGCGCCGTGCGAGCGCGAATAGAACGCGCTACCGAGCAGCTGAACGCTCAGGCGCGCGCGCTAGAGCGTGCCAATCCGCTCGCTCTGTTGGCGCGCGGCTACGCGTGGCTCAGCGATCCGGCTACAGGGCAGCCGATCACGAGCGCAGCGCAGGCCATGCCAAACGCTGAGCTTGACGTACAATTGGCAGATGGTCACCTGCGCGTGCGCGTGCAACAGCGCACTTTGCGAGCTGAGAGCAATGGATCATGAGCGAACAGACTGCTATTCAAACCTTTGAGGAAGCCTATCAGCGGCTTAGCCAGATCGTCGATCAGCTGGAGCGCGGCGCGCTCAGCCTTGATGAGTCGTTAGCGCTCTACGAGCGCGGACGCGCCTTGCTCGCCTTCTGCCAGCGCAAGCTGGAGTCAGCGCAGCTGCGCGTGCAGCGCCTTGAGACGCAAGCGCCTGAAACACTCAACGCCGATACGCTCGATTTCTGATGCCGACAAAGGATTGATCGCATGGCGGATACCTCGATCACAGCGCGGCGTGTGGCATGGAGTCATCCACATCTTGAGAGAAAGCTGACCGAAAGCACAGGCTACACGCTGGTAGCGACCGCGCCGATTGCCAAAGGCACGCTGCTGGTCGTCTGGGGCGGAATTGTCGTGGACACAGCAACGCTGCGCACATTGCCTGAGATCGCGCAGCAGCGCTCAATTCAAGTGGAAGAAGACCTGTACTTGACCCCCGGTATGTTGGACGATCTGGCGGATTGCGTCAATCACTCATGCAATCCAAACGCGGGATTGCAAGGACAGATCGCGTTGGTCGCGCTGCGCGATATCGCAGCAGGCGAAGAAGTCTGCTTCGATTACGCTATGAGCGATGGCGATCCCGAATTCCGCATGACTTGCCTGTGCGGGCAGCCGAACTGTCGCGGCGTGATCACAGGCGACGATTGGCGCATTCCTGAGCTGCAGCAGCGCTATCAAGGTTACTTCTCGCCATACCTGCAGCGCCGCATCGCTCGGCTGAACGGCGAGAGCAGCTAGGACGGCTTGCGCGCCTTGAGCGCCAAGTTGACCGTTGCGCGCCCGTCGGGCTCGTCCAAGCGATTCGGACGGTCAAACCAGTTCAGGATCGCCAAGCCGAGGTTGATCGGATTGAGCAGGCTGCCGTCGTTCTGATCGAACGCTGTGCGATCAGCAGCGCGCGCCAAGCGCTCAGGCAACACGCCGCTCTCCAAAAGCGGCTTTCCGAAGCCATAGACCAAGTTGTGGATGAACGGGAAGCAATAGTGCGTGAAAGCGCGCTCTTCTTCCACGATGAAGCCTGCCGCTTCCACAACTTGGCGCAGCTGCGCTTTGGTGTATAGCCGCACGTGATTCGCCCAGATGCCTGCGAACACGCCGCGCTTGATCGGCGGCAGGCCGAGCGCTTCTAGCGACTTGTTGATCGGGTCCCACCAAAATGGGTAATTGGCGTTTGGCACTGTGATCGCAACCACGCCGCCCGGCTTCAGCACGCGGTAGACCTCGCGCAAGCCGCGCACGTCATCCTCGATGTGTTCCAGCACTTCGGAGAGAATCACGCCGTCGAACTGTGCCTCGCCAAACGGCTGCTCATAGATGCTGGCTTGCACGAGCGCAATGTCAGGCAGGTGCGCTAGATTGCGCCGCGCCTTGGCGATGATCGCCGCGTCCACCTCTAGGCCGTAGAGCTTGCACGCGCTCACAGCGCGAATTATGTTCAAGTAGAAGCCGCGTCCGCAGCCGCAATCGAGGATGACTTTTTCATCGGTCGGCTGCAGCCACTCAAAAACACAGCGGACGCGCTTTTTGAACGCCATATCGGCTTCATTGCGCGTCAAGCGCAGAAATGTCGCCTCGTCCAGCATGGTCGCTCAAGCGTCCTCACCGTTTGTGCGTTTGACCGGAGCGTTTGACGCGGCTTTGCTGCGCCGCCTCGCGGAAAATGCGCTCGTAAGTATCAATGGTGCGCTGGAAGTTGAAAATCGCCTCGATCTCGCTGCGCGGCCTCAGGTAGCGCTCGCGATTCTCGATCACCTCGCAGATCGCCTCGCCAAAGGCGCGCCAATTGCCGCGCGGCACAATTTTGCCCATGCCCGTGACTGTGACTGGCACTCGGCCGCCCGGCGTATCGCTCATCACCACAGGCGTGCCGCACAGCATCGCCTCGACTTGCGCCAGCGCGAAGCATTCGGTATCGCTCGGCAGCACCATCACGTCCAGCGCGGCGTAGAAGTTGGCGAGCGCTTCGCGGCTGGTGATAATGCCCAAGAAGATCAGCTGATCGCGATACTTCTGCACCAAATCTTGGTGACGCTGCCAAGTATCCTCATAGGGGATGTTGTACTGACCCGCGAAGACGATCCGCGCATTCGGATACTTGCGATTAACGACTTCTAGAGCGCGGATCAAGATATCAGGTCGCTTTTCCTGCACGAATCTGCCTGAATAGCCGATCAGCGGGCCGCCGTCTTTCTGCCATTGCGCGCGCAGCTCGCGGGCGCGCTCAAGATTCGGCTGCGGAATGCGCACAGGCGGATAATTCGGCACGACTTTGTGCATATACGGACGCAAATAATAGCTGTGATCAGCATAATCTTGGCTATAGGCGATGATGCAATATGCCTTGCGCGCCATGATCTTATACAGCTGGAAGGTGACGAATTGGATGAACCGATTCTTGAGGCCGGGCGGCAGGATCAGGTCGCCGTGGTGCGTGTTGACCACATTTTTGCCCGTCAGCGCGGCGATGAGGGCGACCATCCACGTCTCGAACATCGGCGTGTTGGCGAAGATCAGGTCGTATTGCCGCATGAAAGCATAGAGCGCGATCGGATAAAACGGCATGATCATCGCGCGGCTGACCTTGATCGGCGCCCAGAGGCGCACAATACGCACGCCGTTGATGGTCTCATCGCGCGGCAGGTCAAGGCTGTGACGTGCGCAGAGCACGGTCACTTCATGTCCGCGCGCGGCGAGCGCTTCCGCTACATCTTGCACATGAATGGTGTAGCCCGTGTAGTGCGGCACGTAATAGAGCAAACTGATCAAGATTCTGAGCGGACGTTGTTCAGCAGCGTCAGACACTTCAGCGTTCATCCTTCTGCAGTGGGCGTTTTGAGCGCGGCATCGGCGGCAGGCTTGCGCGCAATGGCATCGCGCGCCACGCGGAATACCTCGCCGAGCGAGACGCGCTCTTGCAGCAAGCCTAGATAGCCCAGAATCACATAGCAGGCAGCGTTCACCAAGTGCAGGACAACGGCGAAGGCGAAGGCGCGCTCTTGCGGCAGGCCATTGGCAGGATCAACCATGCCGCTCAGCTGCAAGCCGACGATGATCGCGGCCTCGAATGGGCCGACGCTGCCCGGCACCGCTGGCAGGGCGATTGCCAACGCCGCTGCCGCGATCATCAAGAGCGCCGCCGCCCAATTCGGCTGATCGTAGAACGCGAAGAGCAGCACATAGCCTGCCACGACCGACGTCGCCCACGCCCACAGCGACCACCACAGCGAGTAGCTCACCCCGCGCGCTGAGCCGAGCGGCGCGATGCCGTCTAGGGCTTTGTCAGCGAGGCCGCGCACGCCCAGCCGCTCTAGAAAAGGCAAAAAGCTCAGGAAGAAATGCACAATGGCGCGCGCCACGTGCCGCCGCGCCGCAAAAAACGCCAGCACCAGCATTCCGAGCGCTGAGGAAGCCCCGATTAGCTGCGCGCTGAGTTGCACCTCGCTCGGCACGTCGGTCAGTTGCACCGCTAGCACCACCAAAACGACCACTGCCAGCAGATCGATCAGCCGCTCGACGACCACGCTGCTGAGCGCAGTGAATAACGAGATCGGCGGCTTCAGGCGCGTGACCAAGTAAGCGCGCGCTACCTCGCCAAGCCGCAAAGGCAGCCAAGCGTTCAAAAAATAGCTGATGTTTGTGATGTGAAAGCTGTGCATCGGCGTGATGCGCTCGTTGAGCAGGAAGCGCCAGCGCAGAGCGCGAAACCAGAGCCCGAGCGCGATCAGCAGCCCGCAAGGGATCGCCCACAGGTAACGCCCGCCTGCCAACTCATCGCCGATCTTCGAGAGATCGTTGCCGCTCAGCGCGTAGGCAAGCGTCGCCGCGCTGATGACCACACCCAAAAGCACGTTCTGCGCGCGCTTCATTCGCCATGCCTCATCGTGAAAATCCCGCCATACCTACACACTTCGCCCGTGAGGGGCTCACTCGGCTAAGGCCCAGCTGAGCCATTGTACCACGCGCTGCGCTAACTCGGCTGCATTTTAACAGGTCCGCACCTCTTTCCGCAGGCGGGAATGCTACGCAGGGGAGCAGCGGTTTGTGGTAAACTTAAAGCGACGTTGGCAAGTGTGGCGTGACGCAAGATGACCTTCCAACGGGCGCTGGTGACGGGTGCAAATGGCTTCATTGGCGCGGCGCTGAGCGCAGCTTTGCTGCAGCGCGGCATAGCAGTGCGCGCCATGTGCCGCACGCCGCGCAAGGGCGCTGCACTTGCCGAGCTTGGCGCTCAAGTAGTCAGCGGCGACGTGCAAGATCGCGAGCGGATGACCGAGTTGGCGCGCGGCTGCGATGTTTTCTTCCACGTGGCAGCAGTAATGAGCGGCAGCGCAGCTTACACTTACAACGTCAACGTGCTTGGCGCGCAGAACGCTGTAGCGGCGGCCAGCGCGGCAGGCTGTGCGCGCTTCATCCACATCAGCACGGTAGCTGTCTATGGCTTCAATGTGCAAGGCGTGGTGCGCGAGGAGCAGCCGCTGCAGCCTTCGCGGCACGATTTTTATGCGCTCTCGAAGGCGTATGGCGAGCGCGCCGTGCAACGCGAGGCGGCGCGCACGGGAATCGCGCTCACCATCATTCGCCCCGCCTACGTATATGGCGAGGGCTCGCAACTCTGGTCGCGGCGGCTCTACGAGCTATGTCGGCGCTTGCCGATGCCGCTGGTGGACGGCGGGCTGGGCAACGCGCATCCGATCTACATCGGCGATCTGTGCGATTTGGTCATTTGTGCGGCACAGCATCCGAACGCAATTGGACAGGTCTTCAATGCCGCGCCCGATCCTGCGCCGACTTGGGCGGAATTCTTGGGCCACTACGCGCGTATGGCAGGCAGATCAGACCGCTTGACGTTGCCCGCGCCGCTTTTGATGAGCGCCGCGCCGCTGGTGACCGCCTTGACGCGCTTGCGCGGCACGCCATTCGATCTCGCGGGCTATGTGCGCATGTTGACGCATCGGGCGACCTACAGTATGGCGAAGGCGGCAGAGCTTCTGGACTGGCGCGCGCGCACGACGCTCGAGGAGGGCATGAGACGCACAGCGCTTTGGTTGCAGCGCACAAGCGCGCCTACGCAACTGTGAAATAGTTAGAACGAGGTTTTTCGGCACATGACTGACCTTCGAAAGTATTTTGATGGACGCGTCGGACTCAGTTTGATCGCGCTGGCGCTGGCGGCGCTTGCTTGCAACCTAGGCGTCTCAGCCGTGCCGACGCCAACGCCGTTCAGGCTCGTCACGCCGCCTGTGATCATCGTGACTGCCACGCCGACGCCGCGTCCTGTGACCAGCCCACTGCCTGTGATCGTGCCGACGCAACCGATCTGCACGCCGAACACAGCGTGGCAAATCTACTTTGTGCAGCAAGGCGACACTTTGGCGAGCATCGCGGCGCGCAGCGGCACAACGGTCGCGGTGCTCGTGCAGGCGAATTGTCTCGCCAACCCTGACGTGATCTTCGTCGGTCAGGCGCTGCGCGTGCCGCGCCAGCCGGTCATCATCACGCCGACCGCGCCGCGCACGCCGACGCCAAGCCGCCCGAGCATCAGCGGCGTCTCAATCGAGCCGTCCATCCAACGCGGCGCAGGACAGTTCCAAGTGGCAACAGGCACGGTCACCCTGCGCGCGGTAGGAGTCAGCGGAGCTGTGCGCGTCGCGTATC
>JAGHYP010000102.1 GCA_017743585.1 Chloroflexota bacterium | reverse complement strand
CAATAGCGACGCTGATGACAGGCTCCGGGAAACTGATCTTCTCCAGCACAATCGGATTGTCAGGATCGGTCAGCGTCTCGCCAGTGAAGGTATCTTTCAAGCCAAGAATGGCAGCGATATCGCCGGCGCGCACCTCGTCAATGTCCTCGCGCTTATCGGCGAACATGCGCACCAAGCGCCCGATGCGCTCTCGCTTGCCTTTGGTGCTGTTCAACACAGTGATGCCCGGGCGCACCACGCCTGAATAAACGCGGAGGAACGCCAGACGACCGACGTACGGATCACTGATGATCTTGAAGACTAGCGCTGCCAATGGCTCGCTATCGCTGGCTTGGCGCACAACCTCCTCGTCTGTGTTGGGGTTGGTGCCGCGCACAGGTGGGATATCCAACGGCGAAGGCAAGTAGGTGACAATAGCGTCCAAGAGCAGCTGCACGCCTCTATTCTTGAGCGCCGAGCCGCATAGGATCGGATGGCACTTGCCGGCGATTGTGGCGCGGCGCAGCGCTGGCACGAGGTCTTCAACGGCGATCGGCTCTTCCAGCAGATAGCGCTCCATGAGCGCCTCGTCTGTCTCGACGATTGCCTCAACTGTCTCGGCGCGGATCGTCTCAGCTTGCTCGCGGATATCTTCAGGCAGCTCATGCACTTGGATATCTGTGCCGAGATCGTCGCCGTAGGTGATCAGCTTCATGTTCAGCACGTCCACCAAGCCCGCGAAGCGCTCGCCCTCGCCGTAAGGGAAGTAGAGAATAACGGGCTTGCCGTGCAATCGATCCACGATCATGTCCACGCAGCGCCGGAAATTAGCGCCCGTGCGATCCATCTTGTTCACAAAGCAGATGCGCGGCACGCCATATCTATCAGCTTGGCGCCAGACGGTCTCGGATTGCGGCTCGACGCCTGCCACGCCATCGAAGACGACCACGCCGCCGTCCAGCACGCGCAGCGAGCGCTGCACTTCCGCCGTGAAGTCAATGTGACCTGGCGTGTCGATCAGGTTGATCTGATGCCCGAGCCAGCTCAAGGTGACCGCCGCCGCCGTGATGGTGATGCCGCGCTCGCGCTCTTGATCCATGTAGTCTGTTGTGGCGGCGCCATCGTGCACCTCGCCGATGCGATGCACCATGCCGGCGTAGTAAAGAATGCGCTCCGTCGTCGTGGTCTTGCCGGCATCAATATGGGCGATAATGCCGATGTTGCGAACCTTGCTCAGGTCGTATACGCCGAATCTCTGGTTCCTCATCATGGCTTTCGAAGGCTTTCTCTCGCTTGACTCCTGCCTGCGATGCGCGAGCGCGTTACCAACGATAATGGGCAAAAGCGCGGTTTGCCTCTGCCATGCGATGCGTCTCGTCTTTCTTCTTGACGGCAGCGCCTGTGTTATTGAAAGCGTCCAGAACCTCGGCTGCCAACTTTTCCGCCATGCTGCGTCCGCTCCGCGCGCGCGCCGCGCTCAGAATCCAGCGCATAGCGAGCGACTCGCCGCGCTCTTTGCTCACGTCAACAGGAACTTGATAGGTCGAGCCGCCGACGCGCCTCGGCCTCACTTCAACGGTTGGCGTAGTGTTGCGCAACGCGGTCTCCAGCACTTCTATCGGATCGCGCTTGGCGCGTTCCCTGATCAAATCCATTGCCGTGTACATGATGCGCCGCGCCAAGCTCTTTTTGCCGCGCCGCATCATGCGATTGATGAATAAGCTGACCATCACGCTGTTGTAGCGAATATCAGGCGCGACAGGACGTCGCTTCGGTCGGTATCTTCTAGGCATTCAGCGCTCCTCGTCATTTCTTCTTAGCAGGTGCCTTCGCCGCTGCTGCCGCAGCTGCGCCCTTCTTGGGACGCTTCGCGCCATACTTGCTGCGCCCTTGCTGGCGATCCTTCACGCCATCGCAGTCCAGCTTGCCGCGCACAATGTGATAGCGCACGCCGGGCAGGTCTTTCACGCGCCCGCCACGAACCATCACCACGCTGTGCTCTTGCAAGTTATGCCCCTCGCCGGGAATGTAAGCAGTCACCTCGATTTGATTGGTGAGCCGCACACGGGCGATCTTGCGCAAAGCAGAATTCGGCTTTTTGGGCGTCATGGTGCGCACGACTGTGCAGACTCCGCGCTTTTGCGGCGCGCCCTTCGGCTGGCGCGTGCGCGTCTGAGTGAACGAATTGAATGTGTACTGTAGCGCGGGCGCCTTGCTCTTGCTTTTCTTCGGGCGGCGCCCCTTCCGCACAAGCTGGTTAATTGTCGGCATGAAGTACTCCGTAGCTTATCCTGCCTTCAGGCGCGCAAACGGGCCGCTTTCACGGCCGTCCACGCTGATCAAAACGGCGGGCCATCGCGCAGAGCAGCAGAACCAACGATATGGCTTCACCAACAGTGACCGAATCCCAACTCGGAAGCCATTGCCTTGCTGCGCAAAAGTTGGATCCCGCCTGCTGCCAGCAACCGCTGCATTATAGTGCCGCACAAAACGCACGTCAAGGTGGGATTCAGAGGCAGATTGACCTTCTCCACAAGACCGAGAAGGCTCTCTCGAAAAATGCGCCGCCGACTTCAGGTTGTCACTCTTTCAGGCGATCAGAAGCGTCTAACTCGGCTATGGTCGGACGGTCGGACTTGTGCGCTGCATCAGCAGGGTCTTCGTAGCGCTCGATCACGACCTGAACGCGCGAGATGAGCGCCGCAATCGCGCCGACTGCCGCTAGGAATGGCGCGAAGAGCGCCACGCTTGCGCCGCCAATCACGCCAAGCGTCAGCGGCACCTCCAAGAGCGTGCGCCCTTGCTGATCGCGCAAGATCAGGCGGCGAATATTGCCCTGCCGCACCAACTCTTGCAAGCGCTCCATCAGTTGATTGCCCGCCATGATCAGCTCTTCCGTGAACCTCGGCATATCGCGCTTCAGCCTGTTCTTGTCAGTCATCTTTCACCCCCTGTGCATGCATCTGCAATCCTCACCTTGCGTCTATGCCCCCATACGCAGGATGCGTTGCGCAGGTTGCGCCTCAAGGCAATCGGCGCAGCTGGTCAGCGCGCTGCGCGATCAGGGCAGCGCCTAGCAAGCACGCGCCGCTGAAGAGCCAAATGGCAGGCAACGTGCCGATCTGATCGGCCGTGATGCCCACAATCAAGCTGCCGACCGGCGATAAGCCAAAGAAAGTGAGCGTGTACAGGCTCAGCACGCGCCCGCGAAAGTTATCTGGCACCACTGCTTGAATCAGCGTGTTGGTCAGCACGAACTGGCAGACGAAGCCGAAGCCTGCAATCAAGACGGCAATAGTCGCAAGGAAGAGCGAGTTGGTGAAGCCGAGGCAGATCAGCGCTATCGGGGCGATGAGCGCGCCGCGCACCAGCGTGAGGCCGCGGTAGCCATGCGCGTTGCTGCGCGCCACGAAGATCGAGGCGCACAGCGCGCCGACGCCTTGCGCAGTCATCAGCGCGGATGTGCCTAGCTCAGTGTTGCCCAGCACGGTATCGGCAAAAGGCGGCAATAGCACAGTGAAGGTCAGCCCGAAGGTGCTGCTGAGCGCGCTCAAGAGCAAAAGCGGCGCAATCACAGGATGTTGGCGGGCGAATTGCAAGCCCTCCAGCAGCGGTCTCCAGGTGGCTCGGCTGACGGCATGGCGCGGCGCAGGCGATACGCGCATCATGAACAGACCGAACAGCACTGCCAAGAAGCTGAGCGCGTTGAGCAGAAAGCACCACGCCGCGCCCAAACTGTGCAGCGCCAAGCCGCCAAGCGTAGGCCCGACGACACGCGCCGTGTTGAACATGATCGAGTTGAGCATGATGCCGCTGGGCAGGTCGTCTTTGCCCACCATCTCGACCAAGAACGAGAGGCGCGACGGCGCGTCGAGCGCAGTGGCAACGCCAATGCCGAGCGAGATGGCGAGGATGTGCCAGACCTCAAGCACGTTTGCGATGTACAGCCCTGCCAGCAGAAAGGCGAGGAACATCATGCTGGATTGCGTCAAGATCAGCAGGTTGCGGCGCGGCATGCGCTCGACGATCACGCCTGCGAACGGCGTCAGCACCAACGTGGGAATGCCCTGCGCCAGCGCTGCCAAGCCGAGCGCCGCCTCTGAGCCTGTCATGGCGTAGATCACGATCTGAAGCGCGACGCTCTGCATCCACGTGCCGCTGACCGAAATGAGCTGCCCGAAGAAAAACCATCGGAAGGCAGCGTGATGCAGAGCGGCGAAGGCGCCGGTCTTGCTGAGCATCGCTGAAAGCATGCGCTCATCCTGCGCAACATGAATAGGCATCGCTGTGATGACTTTCAAAGCAAAAAGCTTGCGCCTCTCAGCCGATCTGGGCAAGCGCGCTTTGGCAAACGCTACAAACTGCGCAGCCGCCTCAGGATGACATGCGCGCTCAGAGGCGCTGTATGCCTCGAGCAAGATGAGGGCGTCAATCGGCAGCCGCGCTCGGCTTGGCGCCGCGCCTCGGGCTCGCTCATGAAGCGCAGGTTGAGGCGGATGCTCGGCCGCTCTGATTCGAAGTCGCGCGCGAGCGCGCTCAACGCTTGGCGCAGGCATGTCACTGCTCAGCCGCCAAAGGACAAGAGACGCGCGCAGCCTTTTGTCACATCACTGACGTGGGTTGACGCACGGCGCGCTGCCCGAATCCATCACCTCGCCGCGTATGTTGATGAACTCCCAGCTGTAGCCGCCGCTGCCCAAGACCATCTTCAAAACACCCCAGAACTTGTTTTGGCGGTACTCAGTGGCAGGGAACGGCCGATCGCGCAGCGGGGTCAGGTAGCCGCCGCCCGTGCCGACCACAAACTGCCGAATGCCATGCGCGCGATCGATACGTCCGTTGCCGTCCATTGGCGCGAAGCGTTCGTAGTGATGGGCATCGCCGCTGATGACCACATCCACGCCGAAGGTCGCCATCAGGCGCCAGATCGCGTTCATGCGGCGCGTCACGCCGTACAGCCCTGAGCTGTAGACTGGATGATGCCAGATCGCCAGTGTACAAGCCGTTGGATTGGCGGCGAGCGTCGCCTTTGCCCATTCGTATTGCGGCGTGCCTGCGTGCGCGGGCAAGACGCTGTTCAGCACAAGCACTAGCCAAGAGCCCGCGTAGTAGCTGTAATAGCCCAGACCGCGCGGACCGGCTGCTTCCTCGCCGAAATAGTCGAAGTACGGATTGGCGTTCGGCGCGCGCTGATATTCATGGTTGCCGAGCGCAGGTCGCGTCCGCGCTTTGTGCCTTCCCCACGTGGGGTCGTAGCACTTCGCCCATGTCTCAGGCGTGCCGTTGTCTTGCACAGTGTCGCCAGCCGTGAAGACAATGCCGTCAATTTTATCTAACAAATTCGCGGTCAACTCATCGCCTTCCGAGCTGCACGACGCGATGTCGCCCGCTCCGACCAGCACAACGCCATCGGCATATGGCGCGCCTTGCGGCGACGCGACTGCCAACACTGCCATAACGCCGATCAACAGCAAAACTCGTCCACGTTTTGGAATCATCATCTCAGCATATCCTCACTACGAGTGTTTTTAGCGGCACGAGCGGGACGCGCTCGCATAGCTCTACGCGTTTCAGTAGCATCACGCCCAGCGGATCAAGCGACACAGGAAAGGCGTCGGCAAATCTTCATGATTTGGCAAGACGCGCACCGACAGCCC
Organism: Chloroflexota bacterium; assembly: GCA_017743585.1. GTDB lineage: Bacteria > Chloroflexota > Anaerolineae > Aggregatilineales > UBA2796 > CP2-2F. The sequence continues at coordinate 3,458 of JAGHYP010000102.1, read as the reverse complement.
TTGATTGCCCGTCGTGTGATAGGCGAGCCGTGCCTTGAAAACGTAAATGCCGCTGCCTTGCGATTCAGCCGGCTGCATATTGACCGCGTTGCCAACCAAGATGTTGCCGTGCGTATCCAAATCGCCGTGATAGACCTGCACGATCACGTCTTCAGGCGTCAGGCTGCCCAGCTGCACCACAGCCGTGACCTCTTGCTCGCTGCCGACTTTGAGTTCCTCTGCTGAAGTGGTCACCTTCAGCACTCGCACGTTGCTCCACTGGCTGTAGACCTTCTGCCTCCATTGCGCAAGTGCGATGCCGCGCGAAAGATCGGGCTTGGTCAGGCGCTGATAACTCTCATAAGCAGGCATGTAGTAGCGCTCTGTGTACTCGGCGACCATGCGATGGGTGTTGAAGAACGACGCCAATTTGCGGATGCTGTTCTTCATGCGCGCGATCCAAGCGCGCGGCAAGCCGTCGCGCGCGCGTGCGTAGAACGTCGGCACGATGTCGTTCTCAAGGATGCTGTAGAGCGCCTGCGCTTCCAGATAATCTTGGTGCGCCCATTGCTCAGGCGGATATTCCTCGCCGCGCCCGATCTCCCAACCGACGTTCGGGTCATAGGCTTCGTCCCACCAGCCGTCCAGCGTGCTGAAGTTCAAACAGCCGTTGTAGATCGCTTTCATGCCGCTTGTGCCGCTCGCCTCTTCTGGACGGCGCGGGTTGTTCAGCCAGACATCGCAACCTTGCAACATCATGCGCGTGATCGCCATGTCGTAGTTCTCAAGGAAGACGATGCTGTGGCGGAACTCGGGCATTCGCGCAGTGTTCACAATCTCGCGGATCAGCTCCTTGCCGGGCGTATCGTGCGGATGCGCTTTGCCGGCGAAGATCAGCTGCACAGGGCGATCAGGATTGTTCAAGATGCGCGCTAGGCGCTCTTTATCGCGCAGAATCAACGTGGCGCGCTTGTAAGTGGCGAAGCGACGTGCAAAGCCAATGGTCAGCGCCTCAGGATTCAGCACTTCTTCTGCCAGTTGAACCTCGGCCGAGGGCAAGCCGAGTGCGATGTACTGCTGGCGCAAGCGCTCGCGGCAGAAGGCGACCAGCTGCTCGCGGCGGCGCTCGTGCGTGCGCCACAGCTCAGCATCAGGAATCTTATCCACGTCACGCCAAATGTTGGGGTTGGTTGGGTCTTCGCGCCAGAGCGGATCGAGGTAGCGGTCGTAGAGCGCCGCCATCTCAGGGCTGACCCACGTTTCGATGTGGATGCCGTTCGTGACATGACCGATAGGCACGTCGTTCTGCGGCACATTCGGATACATCCAGCTGAAGACCTTGCGGCTGACCACGCCGTGCAGCCTAGAGACGCCGTTCACATAGTTGGAGAGCTTGACGGCAAGCACAGGCATGCTGAATAGGTCATAACTGCCCATGTTCTCACGCCCTAGCTCGTGGAATTCCTCGCGGCTCAGCTTGAGCTGAGTCCACATGTAGCTAAAATGCTCGTCGATCAGGTCGAAGCCGAAACGCTCCAAGCCTGCCGGCACAGAAGTGTGCGTCGTGAAGATCGTGCTGGCGGCGCAAATCTCGCGCGCCTGCTCAAAGCTCAGCTCAGGGTGCGCCTCCATCAGCAGGCGGATGCGCTCTAGGCCCATGAAGGCGCTGTGACCTTCGTTCATGTGATAGACGGTCGGCGTGATGTTGAGCAAGCGCAAGAGCTGAATGCCGCCGATGCCCATCAGTATCTCTTGGCGAATACGCTGCCGCCGATCGCCGCCGTACAGCCGGTCGGTTAGGTCGCGATCTTCGGGCAAGGTGTTCTCGGGGATGTTGGTATCCAGCAGATAGAGCGAGACGCGCCCGACTTTCACGACCCACGCTTGCGCGTAGAGCATCCGCCCTGGCAGCGGCACTTTCACGATTACAGGACGATTGTTGGCGTCCAGCACGCGGCGCACAGGCTGATTGGCGTAGTCGTTGATCGGATACGCCTCTTGCTGATAGCCGTCGTTGTTCAGATACTGTGCGAAGTAGCCTTCCTGATACAGCAAGCCGACGCCCACCAGCGGCAAGCCGAGATCAGAGGCGCTCTTGAGGTGGTCGCCCGAGAGGATGCCCAAGCCGCCGCTGTAGTTGCGCAAGCACTCGGTCAAGCCGAACTCCATTGAAAAATAAGCGACTAGCGGCTGGCGCGGCGCATTAGGATAACGCTTGGCGTACCATGTGGAGTTTGTCTGGTTCATGTAACGGTCATAATCCTGACAGACGCGCTCGTAATGTGCCATGAAGGCTTCATCGTTGGCGGCCGCGTTCAGCTGCCGCTGATCGATCCGCCCGAGCATCAGCACAGGATTGTGCCCGCATTTTTCCCACAGGTCGCGATCCAAGCGCTGAAAGAGCGCTAACGTCTCCAGATTCCATGACCAGCGCAGGTTATAGGCAAGCTCTAGCAAGCGCTCTAAGCTGCTCGGCAGGTTTGGCACTACAGAGATGGTGACAACCGGCTTGATCATGCTTCAGCGTAACTCCTATCCGTAAATAGCCTTCACAGTAGCTTGGATGGTCGCTGGGTCGATCCGCGCTTGGCGCATGTAATCGCCGCGCATCACATCAATCAGCGAGCGTAGGTCGGCGATTGGCACGCTAGGCTGCCGCGCTGTGATGCTGGCGGCAGGGTGTACGAAGACCACAATTGCGTAGACGGGCACGTGCGCCAAGCGCCGCTTGGCAAGGTAAGCGCGCAACGCGAAGACATCCGCCACGCACTCGCGAGTCAAATTCAAGCGCGTCAAGCGCAGGACGCCGTCGTTGCCTTTTTGCAGCCAATCCGCGCCCTCGTTCACAAATATGCCAGGCTGGTCGTGAATGCGAAAGACCAGCGCGCCGGGCGGCCCGACCAAGACGGCATCAATGTAGCCCAAGCCGCGCCTGCTCACATTGCGGATGAAGGTGTACTCCGAGCCGAGCGCGCTGCCCAGCACTTGAGCCACCACCTTCGCAGGCTCGTTCTCCGTGCGCAGCGAGAGACCGCGCACAAACACTGCGCTGCCGCCCAGCGTCATCAGCAAGCCGAGGCCCATCGCGCCTAGTCCAAAAGTCGGGCTCGAGAACAGCAAGACGGTCAGCAGACCGATGCCGCCGATGATGAGTCCGAGCAAGATCACGAGCGCGCCGACGATCGCCAGATCGCGCCCGCGCCGCTGCACTTCTCGCACAGGATTTAGATTTTGCATGGTGCCTGCATCTCACACAGCGTGCCGTGCCACAGCGTCCCAAAAACAAGCGCTGATTATAGCCGTCTTGGGCGAAGCGCGCCAAGCTGCGCACTACGGCAACGGCGTGGCGCTCGGCGGTAAATCCGGCGAGGTAGCCGCTGCGCGCGGCGTCGCTGGGGCAGTCAGAGTCGCCGTCAGGCTCGGCGTGACGGTCGCTGCGCGCGCGTGCGTAGCGCTCGCCGTCAGCGTCGGCGTGGGCG
>JAGHYP010000101.1 GCA_017743585.1 Chloroflexota bacterium | reverse complement strand
GCGCTGCATGGCACAGCCGCAGCCTCGCCGAGTGTCCGCCTCTGGCAGAATGGCAGCGCGCGCTCAATGAGCTGCCCGATCAGATCGGGGCGCAGCCCGAGGTCAAGCCATCGCAAGCGGCAACGCCGAGCGCGAGCGCGCCTTTGCTCAGCGGCGAGAGCAGCGGCATCATCAGCGGGCGGCGCGCCATCGTTGTGCAAATGCCATCGAAGAGCGCCGCCGCGCAGGTGTCGCGCCCTGTGGAGCAGCTCAGGCTAGAAGGCGTCAAGCTCTGCCGCAACTGCGGCGCGCCGAACGACGCGAATGAGGAATTTTGCAAGCGCTGTGGCTTCTACATCGGCACAGGCGCGCGCCGCCTGCCGCTCAAGCCTGCGCCGTCGCAGCCGCCTGCGAGCGCCCCCAGCACGAGCAAGCCTGCCCCGCCGCCGCAACCCGTCGCGCTCAACCGCAACCTGAGCGAGATCATCTCAGGGCGGCGCGTGGGCGATCCGAAAGGCGGCGGCATGATTCGTGTTGAGCCCGCCAAACCGAAGAGCGAGCAAGTGGAAGCGAACGCAGGCAGCGTCGTTGTGATCGGCGCGTTGATCGGACTGGCGATGCTGCTCCTCCTGCTTCTGAGGGCAGGCTGAGCCGATGCACATCGCGTGGCGCTCGCCAGCGACCTTTGTGGTCATTTTGTGCAGCCTGTACTGCGCGTTTGTCGTCCTGCGCGCAGGCGGCAACGTACAGGAGCTGATCCGCCCACGCGCCGCCGGCAGCGTAGGCTACGACGGACAGTTCACAGCGTGGATCGCCGCCGATCCGCTCGGCGCCGAGCGACGGATCGCCATGATCTGCCGCTATCCAACGCTCGGCTACACCTACGCTCAGGCGCGCGCGCTGCATCGCCAACTCGGACGTCTCTTCGATTGTGAGCAGCCTGCCTATCGCTATCAGCGCATTTTGAGCGCGGCGATAGCGCACGTGCTGAGCCTCGGTCAGGCTGAGCCCATGCCTTACGCCATCTTGCTGACTAACTTGACCGCACTTGGGCTTGGCACGGCTGCTTTGGCGGCGCTGTTGCGCGCAGCGCGCGTCAGCGCCTGGTATGCGCTGGTCTATGGCTTGTTCGGCGGCATCTTCTTCGCCGTGCGCGCTAGCACCACTGAGCCGCTCGCCTATGGCTTGGCACTGCTCGCGCTTTTGGCGCTGCAGCGCCGTCAGATCGGCTGGAGCGCAGCGTTTTTCGCGCTCGCAGCGCTCGCCAAAGAAGTGACGTTGCTCACTGCAGCGGGCGCCGCGCTCGCGCTATGGCTCAATCGCGAGCGCCTTGCCGCGCTTTGGATCGCATCCGGCGCGCTTTTGCCGTTCGCGGCATGGCAAGCGATCTTGTGGCAGTGGCTCGGCAGCTTTGGCGTCAGCTCAGGCGGCGCCGGCGCTACGCCGTTCGAACTGCTGCCATATAACGGCATTTGGCGCATCTTCAGCGTTGGAATCACGCCTGCCACGCTTGCCCTCGCGCTGATTCCGATCTTGATCGGCATGTTGCCGTCGCTCTGGGCGCTGTGGCGCAGCACGCGCGACCTGTTGCGCGGCAATTGGTCGCTCTACAGCGCGATCCTGTTCACGAACGCGGCGATCATCCCGTTCACGCCGCGCTCTACCTTCGCCGAGCCGTTCGGCCTAGCGCGTTTCCTGCCTGCGCTCGTCTTCAGCCTGCTCTTGTATGCCGCGCAGCATCGGCTGCGCCGCCCGCTGCGCTACAGCACGCTCTGGCTACCCTTCGGCGTGCTGTTCCTCGCCTAAAACCTGAGATAGTTTTCAGGATTCTGCGGCACTTCGCCGACGCGCACCTCAAAGTGCAAGTGCGGCCCTGAGCTATTCCCTGTGTTGCCCACTGCGCCAATCGGCGTGCCGCGGCTGACCACTTGTCCGCAGCTGACGCTCACGCGGCTCATGTGACCGTAGAGCGTGAGCAGGTTGCCATGCGCCAAAACAACTGTGTTGCCGTAGCCCCAGCTGCTCCAGCCGGCGAAGATGACTGTGCCGCTATCGGCCGCGAAGACGGTTGTGCCGATTGGCGCGGCGAGGTCAATGCCTGTGTGATAAGCGCTGAAGCCTCTGACGACCGTGTAGATCGGCGGCAATGGCACAACCAGCCCACCTGTGCCGCCTGCGTTCGGTTGCGCGCCGCACGAGCCGGGCCCGCCGCCAAATGAGACCGTCTTGCTCCTGCCGCTGCCTTGAATGGTGATGCCCGGATTCCAATACACAGGTTTTTTGTCGCTCACGCCGCCGACCACCATCACCGTGACGCCAGGCGGCAGCAGCGTCGTCGGGCTGGCGTTGCGCAGCAGCGGATTGAACTCGCTATCCACAATGCTGAACGGCGAGACTTTGTACTTATCGGCGATGGATTGTATGGTCTCCTCTTGGAGCGTGCGGTGCAGCACACCATCTTCGGGCAAGATGGTCAGCGTATCGCCGGGCAGCAAGCGATTGACGTAAATACCGTCGTTGTTCCAGATGATCGTATCCGGCGAGATGCCGAAGCGCGCCGCGATCTTCTCAAGCGTATCGCCGGGCTGAACGCGATACTGGATGATCCCACTGCGTCCGCGCGGGGGCGCGATTGTGTACGGATTCTGAGCGCGATAGAGCGCGCCGCGCGGCGGTAGCGCTTCGGCGGGGCGCAACAGATGCTCCGCCACCACGTCCATTGGCACTTCCTGATCGTAGCGCGCCGGCTGCGCGGGCTGTGCAGCCTGATCGGGCGTGGCGGTCGGGGCTGGCAGCGTCGGAGGCAAGCCTGTGGGCAGCTCTGCGCTTTGCGTCGGCGGCGGAGGCGGCACCCGCACACCATGCAGCGGCGTATCATCCGGATCGAACAGAGGCTCTTCAGATGCCAGCGGATCGCTTGAGCCAGAGGGCATCTGCTCAGGATCGGCAGACATAGCGTTTTCCGTCACAAGCGCGAAATAGTAGCGCAGAGCGCGCGCGCGATCAACTGGGCGTCCTGATGATGAACTGCGCTTGGCTGACGGCGCGCCTGTGAGACATCGCGAGCTTATCAGATATGGACGTTGTGCTGTTTTTCAGGTGATGATAAGATGAACGAGATCTGCGAGCCTTCTCTCAGCTATCACGTTTCCGCATTCAATCGCGGCACGGAAAGGTGCAACTTGCATGAGCAGTCCGCTGATCGGCATCCCGAGCTTCCACGACACTTCCTCGCCTGAGTCCATGCCGCCGCGCTTCGCCATGAGCCGTCCTTACATCACTGCGCTAGAGGCAGCTGGCGCCAGCCCTGTCATCATCCCGTTAGCGCTCAGCGAGACCGCGCTTCGGAATTTGTACGAGCGCCTTGACGGTCTGTTCATAGCGGGCGGCGGCGACCTGAATCCTGAGACTTATGGCTGCACGCCGCATCCCAAGACGAGCGGCGTCGATCCGTTACGCGACGAAGCAGAGCTGCGCTTGTTGCACTGGGCGCTTGACGACAACTTGCCGATTCTCGGCGTGTGCCGCGGCGCGCAGACGCTGAACGTCGCCGCGGGCGGCACCTTGCTCCAAGATATCAGCGACGAGCTGCCGCAAGCGATCCGTCACCAGTACTTCCCTGAGAAACAACGCGACTATGTAGCGCACGAGATTGAAGTGAAGGCGCACTCGCGCCTTGCGCGCATCATTGGGCAGAATGCGCGCGTGAATAGCTTCCATCATCAGGCAGTGCGTCAGGTCGCGCCGAATTTCCGCGCTGTGGCATACGCGCCTGACGGCGTGATCGAAGCGATTGAACACACTGAGCGCGAGTTCGTGATCGGGGTGCAGTGGCATCCCGAAGGCCTGATCGCTTTCGACAGCGCCATGCGGGCTTTGTTCGAGACCTTCGTGCGCCATTCGCGCCGCATGCACAAGCGCGGCAGTCGCGCCGATACGCGCTATATCTGCTTCTAGCGCGCCTGCGCCAGCGCCAGCTTGCCGAGCATCAAAAGGCCATTCTCATCGCTTGGCGGATGGAACAGACCGGCTTGCACATCGCGATAGTAGCGCTCTAGCGGAAGCGAAGACGTCATGCTGACGCCGCCGACGGCGCGCATGGCATGGTTGACGACTTGGATAGCCGCGTTGGTCACGGCCAATTTGCAAGCGATCAGGCTATCTGCCATGGTGCTGCGCGCCTCTGGCTCAGAATCCCAGCGCATAGCGGTGTGGTAGAGCATGGCGCGCGCCGTTTTCAAGGCAAGCTCGCCTTCGCCAAGCCGCCGCTGAATGCTCTCCAGCGCCGCGATCGGCTTGCCGAGCGCCGTCGGGGTGCGCTCATGGGCATAGCGCAGCGCGACCTGCTGCGCAGCGGCTGCCACGCCCAAGTACACCGCCGAGACGATCAGGACGAACCAAGCGTTCACGTTCGGCTTGCTCGGATCGGCAGGGCCGATCGGCGTGGCGCTCAGCAGCGCCTCGCGCGGCGCGCGCGCCCCTTCTAAGTACAAGTCATGGCTGCCCGTGCTGCGCATTCCAAGCGCGTTCCAAGTCGGCACGATGCGCACAGCCGCTTGGCGCGCCACCAAAAAGCGCCCAGCTTGCAGCGTGCCGTCCTCAGCTGTGAAAGCTGCTGTGATGATGAAGTAATCCAGCTCAGGCGCAAGGCTGGCGAACGTTTTATGCCCGTGAATCACCCACTCGTCGCCTTCGAGCCGCGCCGTCGTCTTCGGCGCGCCGCCGTGACTTGGGCTGCCTAGCTCAGGCTCAGTGGCGCACGAATTGACCAGCGCGCGGCGTGAGACGATCTCAGCGCACAGACGCGGAAACATCTCATTCGCCCAAGGCCGGCCCTCAGCAGCGGCGCCCACAGTCTGGACGTGCATTCCGATGGCGAGCGCCGTGCTGCCGTCGCCCATTGCCAGCTGCTCTTGCGCCAACACTGCCTCGTATAGCGACGCGCCCCAGCCGCCGAACGCCGCCGGCACGCTCAGCAGCGGATAGCCGCTGGCGCGCAGATCGGCATAGTTCTCGTGCGGAAACGAGCCCGCTGCATCGTGCTGCGCAGCGCGTGCAGCAAATCTTTGAGCCAACTCGGACGCCAACTCTAGGACTTGCTCGCGCGTCGGTCGCGTCGTGAACATGCTCCACGCTTATCAGAAACAGTAGAAAGCGCCTAGAGCATAGCGTCGCCGCGCTGCATTGGCCAACACTTCAGCCCAGCTCAGGCAAGGCCACTGCGGCGAAGCCAAAGACGCCGAGCGCGATGAGCAGCCCGCCTGAGAGCCGCGCAATCAGCGCGTGATTCTCAGCCAGCCACTTGGTGAAACGCCGCTGAATCGGCGCTGCCAACAGCGGCAACACTACCAAAGGCCAGCCGAAGCCCAAGCCGAAGGAAACCACGCTCAGCAGCTCGGTCAGCAGGTCGCTCACATTGCCGACTCCTAGCACAAACGCGCTTATGACGATAGGGCCTGTGCAAGGCAAGGTCGTCGGCGCGAGCAGCACGCCGTACAAGTAAGCCGTCAGGTACGGGCTGCGCAATACAGGCGACCGCGCGCGCGCCAAGCGCGTGAACGGATTGAAGCCGAGCAGCATCGCGATGCCGAGCAGGATCACGATCAGGTAGGTGAGCGGCAGCAGCGCAGGCAGCACAGCGCTGAACTCGCTTTTCAGAGCGTAGAGCAACGCGCCCAGACCGATCATCAGCGTGAGGACGCCCATCAAGACCAGCACGCCAAGCCAAGCTGCAGCGCGCTTCGGCTCGCCCTCGGTCGTGCTGCCGGCGAGGAACGCGATCAGGCCTGGATAGAGCGGCAACATGCACACATTGCTCAAGATGGCGGCGTTGCCAAGCACAAACTGCTGAATCAAGCTTTCCAAAGCCCCTGCTCGCTTTACTTCTTAGGCGTCGCGGCGGCTGTCACAGCGGCAGTTGGCTCAGCAGTGGCCGCTGCTTCCACTTCTACAAACTCGGCTTCCAGCTTGGCGAGGATCTCCTCAGCCGTTTGGATGCCTGTCTCAACCTCAGTAAAAGTGCCGTCGGCGCGGATGATGAAAGACGGCGAAGACGGCGGATTGGCGACGCTGCGCCCAAACTGCGCCACGAGCGCGCGCAACATCTCTTCGCTCATCACGGCGAAGGTCAGCGCGAAGTTATTGCGCTCAGCGTACGCCTTCAGGGCGCTCGGCTTCAGGTTCGTCTCGATGCTCAAGCCTAAGAAGACGAATTGCTCAAGGCGCTCGTCTTCCGCTTCGGCTAGCTGCCTGATCAACTTGGTCGTCTCGACGATCTGACGGCGGCAATTGCTGCACCACGTCGCCATCGGCTCGACTAGGATCGTCTTGCCGAGAAAGTCGGCGATGGTGAACGTCTCGCCCGTCATCACATCCACCAGCTCGATCTCCATCCACTCAGGCAACTCTTCTTCTTGAGCGCCTATGCGCGCCGCGAAGATGCCGATTGCTAAGACAACTGCTGACGCAAGCATCCACAAACGCGTTAGTTTGGGCATATGGCAATCCCTCCCGCTTGCTCGAAGTCGCACACTGCTGTTTTACAAGATACTACGCAAAGCCTATTAAGTGCTAATCAAAGATCAAGAGCGGCGCCCATTGCACCAAGCGCGCCGGACCGATGCCCCTGACGTTGTCCAGATCGCTGAGCGAGCCAAAGCGCCCGTGCTGTTGACGGTAGGCGATGATCTCGCGCGCGAGCGCCGGGCCGATGCCCGGCAATTGCTGCAATTCCTGCTCCGAGGCGCTATTGATGCGAATTTGACGGATAGGAGTGCTCTCGGCAGGGCGCGTAGCGAGGATGCCCGCCTCGCCACGCCGCCAGACGTAAACCTGATCGCCGTCTCTGAGCAGCCACGCCAAGTTGAGCAGGGCGTCTTCAGCTTCTGGCAGCAGGCCGCCCGCCGCGCGAATCGCATCTTCGACACGGCTGCCGTGCGGCAGATCGTAGACGGCGGGGTGGCGCACGGCGCCGCTAACGTGGACGCGAATCGGCGGCGCTGTGGCGCTCGGCGGCGGCGGCAAGAGCTTGATGGTGACCGACGGCGGCTGATAGCTGAGCAGGACGATCACGCCAAGCGCGATGCATGCCATCAAGCCGATCAGCAGCGCGTCGCGGTAGCGCTCTCCCATGCAGCACCCCTCAGATGGAGCGCATCGCGCCGCCATCTATGCGCAAGGTTGCGCCTGTGATATACGCGGCCGCTGGCGAGAGCAAAAAAGCGGCCGCCGCGCCGAACTCGTCAATCGTGCCGAGCCGCTTGAGCGGAATCTTGCTGATCGCCTCAGCGCGCGCTTGCTCAAAGGTGATGCCGCGTGCATTGGCTATGTCTTGGTCTAACTGCGCGACGCGATCCGTGTCAATCCTGCCCGGAATCAGGTTGTTGACCCGGATGCCATCGCTCGCCAGCTCATCGGCGAGCGTTTTGACCAAGCCCGCTACGCCAGCGCGCATGACTGTCGAGAGACCGAGCCGTTCGATCGGCTCCTTGATCGAGGTTGACGTGATCGCCAAGATGGCTGAGCCGCGCGGCATATGTGGCAAGGCAGCGCGGATCAGCCTGACCGCGCTGAGCAAGGTCAGCTCGAAGGCAGCTTGCCAGTGCGCGTCAGTTGTCTCTTTGAAGGTCATGGCAGGCGGGCCGCCCGCATTGACCAAGAGCGCGTCAATTCTGCCCCAGCGCTCCACTGTCTGCGTGATCCACGCTTCCACGGCGGCTGCATCGCGCACGTCGCAAGGCACCGCCAGCACTTGCGCGCCTGTCTCAGTGCCGAGCCTCTCGCCTGCCGCGCGCACTCGCTCAGGATCGCGGCTGCAAATCGAGAGACGCGCACCTTCGCGTCCCATCGCGCGCGCCACGCCATAGCCCAGACCTTTGCTGGCAGCTGCCAGCAACGCGACCTTGTCCTTTAGACCTAAATCCATTGTTGATGACGCCCAATTCTAGTTGCAATGCGATCTCAAAAAATGCTCAGCCCGCCTGCGCCAACAATGCCGCTTGCGCCTGCAGGAATGCATTTATTTTGCCCGTCAATAAGCCGACGCTATCGGCTGCCAATGCGACATCTAGGACGGCAATCGCAGTCGCGTGGTCTTCATCCGTGCCGATGCACATGCCGTAGCCTTCAGCGCCGTTTGAAGCGTGGACACACACCTCAGTGACGAGCGCCTCAAAAGTCTCTTGGCGGCCATCCAGGCCAACTATCGGCAGACGCGCTAGGGCAGTGCGTTTGGAGACGATCTCTAGCGTGCCAAGCGACTCGGCGATCTCTGCAGCGAAGGCCTTCACTTCCTCAGGATCGGCGTAGCTGAGCAGGCTCAGCAGCTCGCCCTGATCCACGCTATCCGTCGGCAAATCGAATGACCGAAACATGGCGCACCTCTCCTTGCTTGAGTCGGCTTCAGACTACGCCGATCTTATCGGATGCGCGCCTTTTTGCAACGTAGACTCGCGGCAAGTTGCTCGGGAAAACAAGTTGCTCAGGAAAACGAGACTTGCACAAACGTGCAAAAGTGAGCAAAATGCCGCAGCATGAGCCATACGCTTTTCCGCCCTGATTGGCAGATTGTTGGGCACGACTGGGCTGTGCGGCATATCACGCACAGCCTGAACGCAGGTCGCCTGCGGCATGCCTACCTGATCAGCGGCGTGGCGCGCATCGGCAAGACGACTTTCGCGCGCGCTTTCGCGCAAGCAGTCAATTGCCTGAGCGACGTAGCGCGACCGTGCGGTCAGTGCCGCGCCTGCCGCCTGATCGCGCGCGGCGGCCACGCCGATATCGCCCTGATCGAAGCGCAAGGCAATGCGCTGCGCATTGAGCAAATCCGCGAGATGACGCGCACGTTGGCGCTGCGTCCTGTGGAAGGACGCTACCGCGCCCTGATCTTGCGCCGCTTTCACGAGGCGAGCGCGCAAGCGATGGACGCCTTGCTCAAAACGCTAGAAGAGCCGCCGCCGCACGCGCTGCTGCTGCTGACAGCCGACGCCACTGAGTCGCTCCCCGCGACCATCAAGTCACGCTGCCAGCAGTTGAATTTGCGCCCGCTGCCTACAGCTGTCATCCGCGACGCGCTTGTCAATCAGCACAAGGTTCAGCCCGAGCGCGCCGCGCTGATCGCGCAGCTCAGCGGCGGACGCATGGGCTGGGCGCTAG
>JAGHYP010000100.1 GCA_017743585.1 Chloroflexota bacterium | reverse complement strand
GGATCAACAGGTCCTGTTATCCTGATGTGCAACGTGATCCGCCAGTTGTTAGCTGAGGTATCGCTGTTGTACGTCCAATACGAGATGCTGAGGCTGCTCAGCGGCGTGTTTCTGAAATCGCCGCGACTCATGCCCGAGCCACTGCCCGGCGGCACTGTGGACCCATGAACGCCGATGCTGCCTGTCCTGCGCGGCGGTGTGCTCGGGCCGTAGGCGAAGCTCGGCTTCGGCGCGCTGCCTGTTTGGAAAGGATACCACCCCTGCGTGTCGCCCGGCCATGTATGCCGCGGCTTCGTCTGGGCTTCCGCAGGCTGGGCTGCGCTCAGCAGCGCGCCCGCCAAGCTCGCCACAAGCAAAAGACGAATGGTGAACTTCAACATAAGATCAACCCTCCTCATCTTGCTGCCAAAGTGGCAGGGATTCCCTAGCTCTTTGCCTTGAAGTTTCACACGATGTTGAGATTCGCGATCGCGTCAACGGCGAAGTCGTGGTCAACGTGCGCACCTTTGAAGTTGTTTCTCACCAAGCAACTTCGATCGGCGCGCAGGCGCGGGCGGGCGCGCTGCAATGGCAAGGCTCCACCTCGCCCGCGCACCTGCAGCCTACCCGCACTTGACAAGCTTGGCGAAGCCATGCTCAGGGAGTCCAGTGGCGTTAAACTGACCGCCCGTCCAAGCAACCCAAATGTGCCCTTCTGGCCCCATGCTGGCGGAGAGGACGCCATCTATGCCCCTATCGAGGCGGAGGCCCTCCTCGCCCGCCCACTCGAGCGCCCCGAACTCGAAGAGGCCTAGGAAGAAGCCTTGGCCGCGCCCGGTGCCGTGGACCAAGATATGCCCTGGTCTGCAGTAGACTATCAGGCGATCGCTAGGCCGTGGATCGTAGCGCGCGCCGAGTTCGAAGCCACCAGGCGGCGGTTCCAGCTCGAAATCCCACGTCACATCGTTGATGGTGACGTTGTCAATCGCGCCCCTCAGCGACTGCGAGCCATACGGCGCAGCAGGGTTGTAAATTTGCATCAAGATGGTCGTCCAGTACCAGGGCGCGATAACAGCGTCAGGATAGGTTGCAACAATGTGGTCCCACGAGGCTGGCCTCTGCCAAGAGCCAGGCTTGGTGTTGGGCCACATGGGATCAAAGCCGCACTCTGGGAACTCATCTCCTCTGATCACCCAGCCGCCGCTGGTCGTGTAGCCGCCTCGCGCTGCCGTTGGCACTTTCCGCGCCCATGTGTTTCGGGCAGGCAGCACGTGGACGTACTCCAGCGCACAATTGGCAGAAAGATCTTCCAACGGATTGATATACCCCGTTGTGTTGATATACAGCTTGATCCGCCAATTGTTGTTTGAGGTATCGCTGTTGTACACCCAGTACGAGATGCTGAGCGTGTTCAGCGGCGCGCCTCTGAAATCGCCGCGGCTCATGCCCGAGCCACTGTTTTGCGGCACGAAGGCAGGCGCATGAACGCCGAAACTGCCCTTTCCCAGCGGCACCCCGGCCGGGCCATCAGCGAAACTCGGCATGGGCGCGCTGCCAGAATAGTAGGGATACCAGCCATGCATGTTGCCCGCCCATGCGTGCAGAGGCGTCGCTTGGGCGGGCTGCGCCGCGCCTAGCAGCGCGCCCACTAGGCTTGCTACGAGTAAATTGCGGGCGAACCTCAACATATCTGAAATCCCTTTCCCGTGAACAGCAGGGGGATTACTCACCCTTCGTCACCTCAAAATCCCAGGTGATGTCGTTGATTGTGATGGCGTCAATGGCAGCGTCGTGGTCAGTGTGCGTGCCTTTGGAGTTATAGCCCGTGTTGAAGGTGATGACCGGCCCTGAGGCCTCTATCGGCTGCAGCGAGGCATTCGGGTAGGCCTCAAAGAGGCGCTTGATCTCGCTGAACGACTTGCTGCTCTCGTAGCCGACGATCACGGGGCAACGCTTCGAGCCCGCGTTGTGGACTGTCCAGCCGTAATTGAACTGGTTCGGATCGGTCGCGTTCTTGAAGGTCCATTGGCCTTTCGGCCCAGCATCTGTGGCAAAGTCGATGCGGCAATCGGCTTGGCCCTCGCCCTTCGAGCTGACGAACAGGTTCAAGAACCAGTCGCGCGCGTTATCGCCGCTGCGGTAGGTGTGGAAGGAGATGGTCTGTAGGTCGCTGAGCTTGAAGCCGACGAAGCTGAAGTTCATGATGATCAGCTGTGAAGGTCTATCGTCCAGCTTGACGCGATAGCTGCCCTTGCCGAGCGGCGGCTCGCCTGGGCCGTTCACAAAGCCGAAGGAGACAATCGCGCCTTCGTTGATTGGTGCGATCTCCCAATCCACCAGTGAGTTAGGCGTGACGACGCGCTGATCGCCTTCAAAGCTCACCTCGAAGTCCCACGTAGTCTGGTTGATGGTGATGGCGTCAATGGCTGCGTCGTGATTGGCGTGCGTATCCGGTCCGTTGTAGCCTGTGTTGAAGCTGATCACGGGCTGGAACTGCGCAGGCGGGCGCAAGATCGTGTCAGGATAATCCTTGAAGGCTTCTAGGACGCCTTTGAAGGAGAGAGTGTTGTCATATCCGATCGTGATAGGGCACTGCTTCAGCTTCTGATCTGCATGATGCACGCTCCAGCCGTAGTTGTAGACGCTTTCATCTGTGGCAGGCTTGAAGAACCAGACGTCCTGCTCGCCGGGCGGTGCTGCGAAGTCAATGCGGCAGTTGGCGTACGGGCGGTTCGGGTCAGTGCTGACGAAGATGTTGATGAACCAATCGTGCGCCGCGTTGCTGCCGCTGCGATAGGTGTGGTAAGAGATGTCTTTGATCTCAGTCAGCTTGCGCTCCTCGAAATCGTAGCGCGCAATTATGACCATTGACGGGCGGGCATCGAGGCGCACGCGATAGCTGGCTGTGCCGAGCGGCGGCTTGCCAGGGCCCTCCACGAAACTGCTCACAGGGATGTTATTGGGCTGGATGTTGGCGATCTCCCAGCCTTGCAGGTTAGCCGGCGTGACGACGATCGCGTCGGCGCGCGCAGTTTGTTGCGGCGCGGCAAACATCAGCGCCAGCGCCAGCACCACACCGATACGAAGTAAGCTCATAGGATGCCTCCGATAACAAAGCCTTATCTTTTCAAGAACGCCCTCAGAGCTCGCCTGAGAACGTGCTACAGGAGAATACCAAAAATTGCTTGTCGAGTCAATAGGCAAGAGGGCTGTAGATTCGGAAATTGCCGCTCAACTGCAAAAGCGCGATCAGATAGAGCATGTTGTCGTAGTAGCGGTGGCGTCCCCTGGTCAACGGTGCATTCCAAAAGGTGCGCACGAACTCCCATCGGATTGGGTCTGTGGCGGCGAGCGCAGCTGTTGCGTTCATGGCGATCAGGGCGAGCGAGGTGTAGCGCGGCTCGAGCGGAAGGCCGTCTAGCGTGTAGATCGAGGGGTACTTGCCATTGCCTTGCCAGTGGAAAAAGCGCAGCAGGCGGTTGCTCTGCTCCACTTGCCACGCGTCAACGCCAAACCACGTGTGATCGAGCGCGACCAACATAGCGCAGCGCCAAGCGTCGGCGGAAAAAATCTCGCCGTAGCCTTTCCACATTTTGGGCTTGCCGTTGAACTCAGCGTAATTCGGCATCAGGCCCGTCTCTGGATGTGCGGCGCGCCGCCAGAAAGCGCGGCTTGCCTCTGCGATTTGCGCCCAGCGCGCCCGATCGCGCTCTGCCCAGCGCGCCCAAAGCTCGTAAAAGTGCGGCGCGTGATAAGAGGGGTTGGTGAAGCGGCTCAGCCGCCCGCGGCGCGGGTTGAAGACTACCAGATTCGTCTGCCGGTCGAACATCGCAGTCAGGATTTGGCTCGTCTCATGCTTGTGCAGCATCTCATGAAGCAGGGCGTTCGCTTCCGCTTGATAGTTGAAGATACCTTCGCCGTTGCCCCAGCGCGCTGCCGCGAAGAAGAGCGCTGTGGCAATCCACGT
This sequence comes from Chloroflexota bacterium, assembly GCA_017743585.1. GTDB lineage: Bacteria > Chloroflexota > Anaerolineae > Aggregatilineales > UBA2796 > CP2-2F. The sequence goes on along the minus strand of JAGHYP010000100.1, from coordinate 5,298 downwards.
CTCGGCATCAGGGGCGGCATCGTAGCTCAGGCGCGTCCCATCAGTGGCGTGCTTCCACGAAAAATAGCCGCGATAGCGCGGATCAGTGTGGTACATATACGTGCGCGCCCATTTCCACAGCCGATCGAATTCCGCTTTCTTATCGAGCTGAACGGCGATCATCATGCCATAGGAGATGCCCTCGCTGTGGACGAAGCCCTGACTCGTGTCGAGGATGTACGCCATGTCCTCGCCGACAGGGAAATAGACGCGCTCGGTCTCCGAGTCGCCGTAGAAGAGCGTCTGCCAGACTTGCTCAATGCGCTTCTGGATATCAGCTTGCGGGATGCCCAGCTCGGCGAGCAGATTTGGATAGACATTGGTGAAAAATGCGCCGCCTTTATCCGCAGGCAAGGTGCGGCCGGCAGGCGCGACCAGAGCAGCTTGCACAGCGCCGAGCGGCGAGAACAAGAGAATGATCGCACAGAGAGCGCTCACAAAGCAGCGCACTTGATTGCTCCGAGCGCGGAAAGCGCTATTGCAGCTCGCGGCTGGTGTAGCCCAGAATGCGGCGCGCCACGATCAGCAAATTAATTTGCCCCGTGCCTTCGTAGATATCGTTGATCTTGCCGTCGCGCATCCATTTTTCCACAAGCCACTCGCGGCTGTAGCCCATTGTGCCGAGCAGCTCGACCGCTTTTTGAGTCACCTGCGTGACCACCTTGCCCGCCTTCACCTTTGCCATAGATGCCTCAAGGCTGTTGTGCAAGCCGTGGTCGAGCATAGACGCCGAGCGCAAGGTGAGCAGCCAAGCCGCCTTCAGTTGCGCTTCCATCTCGATTACGTCGCGCTGCACAGCGCTCAAGCTGTGATACGGCGCGCCGTAGGGGATTTGAACGCCGTGTTCTGCCAATTTTTCCTTCAGGAACTCAAGCGCAGCGCGCCCGACGCCGATGGCAGACGCCGCGACCATCGGGCGCGATGCGTCGAAGGTCGCCATGGCGCCCTTGAAGCCTGCCGTGCTTTCGCGCTGCGCCACTTCAGGGCTGCCCAAAAGATTCTCGGCAGGGATGCGCGCATTATCCAGCACGATGGAGGCAGTATCGCTGGCGCGAATGCCGTGCTTGATCTCGACCTTGCCGATCTTGACGCCTTTTGTGCCCGCCTCGACCACGAAGGGCTTCATGCCCGCGCGCCCTGCGCTGCGATCCACCGTCGCCCAGACCACCACAATGCCGTCTGATTCCTCAAGCGCCAACTTGCCATTGGTGCAGAAGATTTTCTCGCCGTTCAGCACCCACTCATTGGTCTCAGGATCGAAGGTGGCGGTCGTCTGAATGGCAGAAGTATCCGAGCCTGCGCCCGGCTCGGTCATCGCCATAGCGCCCCACTTTGGCTCGCCCTCGGCGAAGCGCTTCAGAAAGCGCAGTTTCTGCTCCGTTGTGCCGATTGCCTCGATAGCGCTGCCCGCCAAGAGCGGCGAGGGCATACACAGATACTGCCCGGCATCGCCCCAGCTCAGCTGCTCGGCGAGGATGACCAAGCGCACATAAGTGATGCCCGCGCCCTCGCGCTTCGGCTTCTCCTCGCCGCTCGCCAGCCGCTGAAGCGCTTTCGCCTGCTGATCGCGCAAGATGGGCCACATCGCCTTGATGAAGGCGTGCGGGCGCTCATGCTCATGCTCATCCAAATAGCGCGACTCAGGGCGCATCAGGCTTTCCGCCACGCTCTTCAGCATCTCGCGCTCTTGCAACACGCGCTCTGGAATTTGGAAACTGATCGCCATTGTGAAACACTCCCGATCGCTCAAGACTCTATCACGTTTTCATCGCGGCGGCAGGCGCTGCCGAAATGCAATCTTGTCTAACGCTCAAAAGCCCAGCATAATCTCAATGAATAATCTCAACGAATGGCTTTCAAGCCGCCACAACGCTCACGTTGACTCAACGGACATTGACGATGATCGCTTACGAAAAACCAAAACGCGATAATCCGCTGGAGCGCGTCTTCAGCTTCACTGAGTCCGACCTCAGACAGAACTTGCAAGGCAAGCTCTCTGATGCACAAGTGGCGCGTCTGCGCCAAGAGGCCTACCAGACGCTCTACCTCGTCATCGGCGCTTTGGCGATCATCGGCTTCCTTGCGCTGCTCTCCTTCCGCGCTAACGCGGGCGAACTGTTGCTGTTGCTCAGCTGCTTGATCTTGCCTGCCATTGTCGCCTTCGTCTTCACGGCCGGCATGACCGAGTTGGCGCTGAGCGCGCGCACTGTCAGCAAAGTCAGCGGCATGATCCACCTCGCCTACGGCATGATGCCCTACCAGCCGCCGCTGCCCGATGACTTCAAACCCGTGCAGCGCGGCGTTATGTTTGGCTACCAAGCCGCTTATCGGCTCGCGATTGGCGACCGCGAGTTCCGCCTCGATCGCGAGCAGTACGAAGCGCTCTCGGCAAGCTACGGCTACTACAACGTCTTCTTCGTGCCGACGCTCAACAAGATCGTCTCTGTGCAGCGGATCGATCCGAGCGAGCCCGAGACGGCTGCCGGCCTGCCGGTTGACTTGGACGTGCCCGCCAACATCTTGCGCGGCGGCGTCCTGAGCGACGAAGACGTAGAGCTGCTGCGCGGCTAGGTGAGCTAGATACTAGACAACTGCCAAGCCCTCGAAGGCTGCGAAGCCGCGCGCGTCGCGCAGCCAGCGCTCGACAGGATGCTCACGGATGTACCCGTGGCCGCCGAGAATCTGCACGGCGCAGTCCGTGACGAACAGCGCAGCTTTGGCGGCGTACTCTTTGGCGAGGTAGCTCTCAGCAGTGTGATCGCCTTCAGGATCGCTATCGAGCTGCCACGCTGCTTCCCAAGTCATCAGGCGCGCCGCGTCCACTTCAATCGCCATCTCCGCCAGCATGAAAGCGATCGATTGCTTCTGCGCGATAGGCACGCCGAACTGCACGCGAGTTTTGGCGTAATCGCGCGCGTATTCGTAAGCGGCGCGCGCCACTCCGACCGCCAATGCCGCTAGCGCCGTGCGGCTGTGGCTCAGAATGCGCTGATAGCGCGTGCCTGCTTCGCCGCCCAGCTTGTGGCTCGCCGCGACGCGCACGTTGTTGAGCTGCACGCGATACGTCGGCAGCGCGCGGATGCCCATCAGCTTCTCGCGCTGCCCGATGCTGAGGCCTTCGGCGCCGCGCTCGATCAAATAGCCGTCTACACGACCGCTCTGGCTATCGCGCGCATAGACCAAGAGCATCTGCGCCTCAGGCGCGAACGGCACGTAGCACTTCTCTCCGCTGATCAGATAGTGACCGTCCTCGCGGGCGGCCGTTGTGCGCGGCGCATTCGCATCGAAGCTGATGCCCGGCTCTAAAAGCGCCGCGCTGAAGTAAGGCAACTTCGCAGCAGTGGCAATTTGCGGCAGGATATGCCGTTTCTGTTCCTCAGTGCCGCTGAGGTAGATAGGAGTAGCGACTATGGCGGGCAGCATGACCGCCAACGCCAGCGCCAGATCGCCCCACGCCAATGCCTCTGCCGCCAAGACGTTGGTCACGGCGCTGTGTTCGCCAAAGCCGCCATACGCCTCTGGAATGCTGGCGGGCAAAATGCCGAGCTCCCAGCCTTTTTGAATGATCTCAGGCGGGAAAGCGTTCTGTTCATCGGCGCTGTGCGCGTGCGGACGCACATCGGCGAGGGCGAATTTGGCGATGGCGTCCACCAGCATCTGCTGCTCATCAGTAGGCGTGAATGAAAGCACTTGTAAAAAACTCCCTAATCATCTATCGTACGTCGCAAGCGTTAAACCTCTAGGCGGCGCGCCGTTTTGCGCCCACTCTAGCTGCTCGACGCTATCCTGCGTCCGCAGATCGGCGGTCACTAACGACCAGCTCCATCACTTTGAGGCGCGGCTGCGAGCGCACATAGCTCACTAGCTCGACGCCTGAGCGTTCAGGCAAGTTCGTATCCACGAGAGCGACGTGCGGATCCTGATTGCTCTGACTCAAATTATAGCCGATCTGCGCAGTGCGCTGTGCAAAAACTAGCCCGCTTTTGATACAATCGGCGTATATGCCGAAGAAACCTTGAACCTCTGCCTCGATGAGAGATGAGCGACCGCGCCGCCGGCAGTTCATCGCGCTGCTGGCGGCGCTAGGCATGTCGCCGCTGAGGCGTTTGCGCCTAGACTCGGCTGGAATATCGCAGGCTGCGGTCACGATTACACGCGCAGCGCTCACCTGACGCGCGCGTCTCGAGCGGCGCCGGCCCGATGCAACGCGCTGACGGCATGATCTGGTGGCAGGCGCGCTTGCCCAGCAGCATAGCGGGCCGCTCGCCGAAGCGGCAGACGGACTGCAGACGTTGCGGCGCCTTGAGCGATGGGCGCGGATCATGCTAATTGACACACATTGCCATTTCGACTTCGCGGCGTTCGACGCTGATCGCGACCGGGTATGGCAGGCGGCGCGCGCGCACGGTGTGACGCGCCTGATCAATCCTGCCATTGACCTTGCCACAGGGGCGAAGGCGCTTCAATTGGCTGCGCGCTACGACGGCGTGTACGTCGCGGTTGGCTTGCACCCAAACGAGACTGCCGATTACACGCCGAGCTTGCTCGCAGACATCGCAGAGCAAGCGGCGCACGCCAAATGCGTTGCCATTGGCGAGATCGGCTTGGACTATCACTGGGGTAAAAGTCCGAAGGCGCAGCAGTGGCGCGCTTTTGAGGATCAATTGAATTTGGCAGCGCGGCTCGGCTTGCCAGTGATCGTTCACAATCGCGAGGCGACGGCGGACGTGCTGAGCATCCTGAGCGCGTGGTGCGCTGCGCTGCCTGAGGCGCGCCGCGAGCGGCTCGGCGTGCTACATTCTTTCTCAGGCGACCAGGGCGACGCTGAGCGCGCGTTGGCGCTCGGCTTCTCTCTCAGCTTCAGCGGACCGATCACCTACAAAAAGGCGGACGCCTTGCGTCAAGTGGCTGCGCGCGTGCCATTGACGCGCCTGCTCATCGAGACCGACGCGCCGTTCCTGACGCCGCATCCGCATCGCGGCGAGCGCAACACTCCCGCGTACGTCCGCTATGTGGCGCAGCGCTTGGCTGAGCTGCACAACACAACTCTTGAGGCATTGGCGGCGACGACTGCGCGAAATGCAGAGCGCTTGTTCGGCTTGCCTGCGCAGCGAACAGCGTGACATTTGTCGGTCGCGTTAATCGAGGTGCTGCAGCGCTCTATGCGGCACGACGTAAGTGCTCTGCGGAGGAGCCAAGAAGAACCTCAACCGCTGAAGAGTGGCAAGAAACGAGCCTTGCTCACAGCGTGGGCAAGCC